>JAPLKN010000017.1 GCA_026388075.1 Elusimicrobiota bacterium | reverse complement strand
ACCGTTGCACTGGAAACTTGAATCTACACACTTCCCTATTTTTTATGAAATACAAAATTTTATGATAAAAAAATAGGGAAGTGTCCCTAATTTCTTTTTATTTTGATTAGCCAAATTCCAAGAAGAGCAATGAGAGTTCCTAAAAATGCGCCAGCAACTACATCTGAAGGAAAATGACTTCCAACATACACTCGAGTATATCCCATAAAGCAAGCGCATCCGAAAAATAGCCACCAATATTTTTTAATCCTTGAAGTCAGAAAAGTTGCAACAGCAAAAGCTATTATAGAATGTCCTGAAGGGAAAGATCCTCGATCTAACTTTTCATAAAAAAAATTGACTTGATTTCCAAAAACCCACATAGGCCTAAGTCTTTCAAAATAGTCTTTTATAAGATGCCCAATAATCCCTCCAATGAAAACAATAGAAAACAAAAGAAAAAACTCTTTCCAAAAAGTATTTCTATTCCTTTTCCAAAGAATTAAAGCTGAAATGAGGAAAACCGCGATAAGGCTTAAGTTAACACGAAGAATATCCTCAGCGCGAGTAACAAGATTTAAAACATAATCAAGCAACTTGAAGCGTAAATTTTTGTTTATTATCCAAAAAATATTATGATCCAATTTGATTAAACCATCTTTAACAAAAAGTTTAGGACCTGCAATATCTGAAGAATATTCTTTGGGAAGTCTGCTCAAATCAAATTTGTTTCCAAAAGTTAAATAAAATATTCTAACTTTTCTTTTACCGCGATATATTTCAAGAGACTCAGTTTTATCCCATGATTCAAATGGGAATATTTTTTGCGGTTCTGTGAAAAAATAATCATTAGTAATGAAAATAGCGTTTCTTTTATTTAATGAAGAAAGATCTCTTTGCCAGAAATCATAGGCGTCTATTCTATCACTTAAAGTATAGATTTTAGGATGGCTTGGAATATAGAATCCTAATTGACTTGCTATATAATGGCGATGTGTAAAAACAAAAGGTTTAGGCTCCGGGGATTTATCAAGAATTTCTTGAATTTTATTGCCAATTTTTTTCCAACCGTATAATTCATTTGTAACATCAATTTTTTCTGCTTTTGTTATTCCATCTTCTAATTTGAATGCTTCAGCCTTTGGCAGTAAAGATTCGGGTGGAATTATTTTAAATAGAGCTTGCAGCGGCACAAGAAGAGTTAAAATAACCGCAATAGTCCAAGCAAAATAAGAAAATACTCTAAACCAAAGTTTGTTCCACATTATTATGCTAAATTTTGATAAAGCGATAGTAAGAATAAGGTAACCCATTATGGGCCAATGCGGAAGTATTTCATTGAAAGATGAGATAATGTTAAAAATAATCAGAGTAGGGAAAGAAAAAGAAAACAATAAAAGCATTTTATCATTTCTTTCTTTTATATATCTAAATCCCAGCCAAAAAAGAACAAACCAAAAGAGCAAAAATAAAAGGGGGGAAATATAACTTACTTGAGCTCCCAATGATTTGGCAACAAGGATAAGTGAAAAATGAGGAATTGTTTTTCCTAACCCGTGTTTCAACTGAAACCCAAACGAAGCCCAATCATTTTGAATATTCCATATTTGAACCGGGCTAAATATTATTAAACTGATTATAAATGCGATGTATGGTTCAATTCTATTAAACCAAAACCTATACTTAGGAGAAACAATAAGAAAAAGCAAAAGTGAGGGAATAAGCAGTATTGCGGTATATTTACATAGAAGTCCAAATCCAAGTATAACTCCTAAATAGTACCAATAATGAGATTTTTGTTCTTTAATAATGCACCAGAAAAGTAATACAAACAATATCCATAAAACTGATAAAGGGGAATCGGGAATATTGACAACGGACCCCCCGAAAGAAAAAACCGGGATAATATTTAATAATATCACAGTATAAAAAGCAGTTTTTCCATCAAATAAGTCATTTGCTAGTTTAAAAATAAACCAGCTACAAACAACAAAAAATAATACTGCTGGTAGCCTTACCGCAAATTCATTATTTCCTAAAAGTGTAGTAAATAGGCCAATAATATATCCTATTGCAGGGGGATGATCAAAGTAAGAAAGACTTGGATGTTGAAAATATGTCCAATAGTGTGCTTCATCACCAGTAAGCCCAATTCTACCAATAATAGCTAGTCTCAATAAAGTTGTCGAGAAAGTAAGCAACCAAAATAGTTTAAGATAAGTCAGTTTTTTTAATGATATAGTTAATTTATCGATATTCATTTTTTAATAATATTTATTATTCGATTCCAAAGCCTAATTAAACCTTCCTTTAAAGTCAGTTTTGGTCCGAGAATAGCAGAAGTATATTTCGGATCTAGTTTCTCTAATTGAAAATTCTTGCCATAGTAGAGATAAAATATTTCAATTTTTCTTCCTTCTCTATAAATCTCAACCATTTCAGGTTTTTCCCAGCTTTCAAAAGGGTAAACTTTCGTAGGCTCAGTAAAATTCATAGCATTTGTTACAAAAATACTGTCTTTACCATTAAGCGAAGCCAAATTTCTTTGCCAAAAATCATAAGTGTCAATCACATCATTTAAACAATAAACTTCTGGATTGCCAGGTAAATAAAAGCTAAGCCTACTTGCTTCCCCATAATCATTAGAAAAAATAATAATTCCTTTTTCCTTATGTTTTGTAAAATCATAAACTTTATTTGCTATTTCTTTTCTACCGTAATAATTATCTGAATGATCCGATATTTTTATTTTATAAATATCTTTTAACTGTTTAAAAGTCTCAAATTTTGAATAAAATGTTTTATCGGGAATCACTTTATAGAAAATATTTATTAATAGCAGAAAAACTGTAATAAATCCTAACCCCCAAGATAAATAAGAGTAAATTCTAAGCCATTTATTTCTCCATCCCAATTGTGTAAGTTCCCCGACTCCAAGGGATAAAACTAAATATCCTGAAGTTAACCAGTATGGAAGTATCCAATTATGCAAACCAATTATATCGAAAAATAAAAGAATGGGAAAAGAAAAAGTAAAAATTAATAATAAACTATCCCTGTTTTCTCTAAAATATTCATATATACTCCAAAATAAAACAGCCCAATAAATAAAAATAATAAAACCAATTATTTGGAACTGTTTTAAGGGTGCAATAAAAAGACGTATTAATATATTTAATCCCTCGTAATGAGATTTAGTTATAACTCGATTAAATTGGTATCCGAATGAGGCAAAATTATTTTCAATATTCCAAAATATTACAGGGCTGAATACTATGAAGGCAATAATCAAAGCTATGTAAGGCTCTTTTTTAAAAAACCAAAATCTATGTTTGTGGGAAATGATTAAAAAAAGTAGAACAGATGGGATTAGTAATATGGCTGTATATTTACTTAATAATCCAAAACCTAATATAATACCTATTAAATACCAATATTTTGAATTTGAAGTTTCAATTATTTTCCAAAAAATGAATATAAATAGCATCCAAAAAAATGTAAAAGGTATTTCAGGACGAATATCCAGATTATTAATCATGAAAAGGGGTACTAAAAATGACGAAACAATACTCCAAAATGCGCTTTTTTCACCAAATAATTTTTTAGTTAAATAAAAGGTCATAATAAAAATAAAAAACCAAGTAATTATTGTTGGAAATCTTACAGCAAATTCACTGTTTCCGAAAATAAATGTTGACACATATATAATATATGCGACCATGGGGGGGTGATCATAATAGGAAAGACTAAGATTCCTTGACCAAATCCAGTAATAAGATTCATCACCATCAAGACCGAATTTCCCAATAATAAAAATTCGTAATAAAGTAATAAAAGAAACAATAATCCAAAACCAGTGAGTATAGGTAAGATTTTTTAGAAAGGGTATCTTATGGGCAATTTTGTTTAGTATATTTTTAATCATTTTAAATATTTTGTTGTTTTAATTTATAGTAATTTCATTTGTTTTATTTGGACTAAAAAGAAAAGTGACGAAGAGCTCTAATTAGAAAATCTTAATTTTAATACTCTGAAGAGATATTTTATAAGGATTAATGGATCAAGTTTGGATGTGCCAGCTAAGCGTTGAAAAAATTCTATCGGAGATTCAGCCAGTTTAAAAGCGTATTTTTGAGCATAAAAGTAGACTTCTGTGATAATAAAAGGATCTTTCGCTTTAAGTAAAGGAGTAATTTTTTCTAGCACTTCTTTTTTAATTAACCTAAATCCTGAAGAAGGATCTTTTAGTTTTATTCCTAAAATTAAATAGAGATATTTTTTTGCAAAAGCACTTATAATTTTTCTTGTAATGGGTCTGTCTTCATCTTTGCCGCCTTCAATAAATCTGGAACCGCTAACAATATCGGCATTTGAAGTCTTCATTTTTTCATATATTGAAGGAATATACTTTGGGGCATGAGAGCCGTCGCCATCCATTTCTAGAATTAATTTGGCGCCCAATTCCAAAGCTTTTTTGTACCCGTCTATACTAGCAAAACCTCGTCCTCTGTTTTCTTTTCTCAAAAGTAAATGAACTCTTTTCTCATTTTTCATTATATTTTCAACTAGTTTGTATGTTCCATCTGGCGAAAAATCGTCAACTACAAGGACTTCTATATTTAAAGGTAAATCCAGAATTTCTTTTATCATTCTTTCAATATTTTCAGCTTCATTATAGGTGGGAATCATAGCAAGTATTTCCATTGTTTACCCCGTTAGAGAATGCCGCAAACTTTTATCGGCAGATTGAAATCATCCTGCTAGATAGCTATGTAATGCTTCCATTTTTATTCGTAAAGCACCCGTTGTCTCTAACGGGGTTTACTCCTTTATTAATTTGTTTAAAGAACTCCAGACCATTTCTATTGAGAGCGATTCCATGCAGTTTGGCTTAACATCACAATTTTGTCTATAACAACAAACACAATTTAGAGGTGAAACTAGTTTGATTCCTCTATTATACATTTCTATCTCAGGTGCCGATGTGGGACCAAAAATTGCAAGAACATCTTTTTTTAAACCTAGTGCAGCATGAAGCGCAAGTGTGTCACCGCAAACAACTAAATCACAAAGGTTAAGCAAAGCAAAAAAATCAGGAATAGAATTATTAGTTCCAGTATTTATTGCGGCATTTTTAGTTTTTGTCATAAACATTTTTATTAATTTATCTTCTTCATGACCGCCAAAAAGTAAAACCTTTATTTTTTTGCTATCCAACTTTTTAATAATCTCAATAAAACCCTTATCTGTCCATTTTTTAAGTTTCCATCTTTTTCCGGACCCCGGATTTATTCCGACAACAATTTTCTTGGCTAAGCTATGTTTTTTAGCAAATCTATTAGCTTTAGCAACAGATTTTTTATTTAGCGGAACATAAATTTCATAGTCAGATTTGGGTAATTCAATAATCTTAGACATCCAATACTGAAAAGTATTAGTATTAGCTTTTTTAATAGGATCAGAAGAGCTCATAGCTAGCCAATGGGAAGCATATGAATTTGAACAAACAATCATTCGTTTTTCGTTAAGCCAAAAACCGATTTTTTTATCAGAGTAGGCAATAGTTGCAAGAGCCAGGCTTTCGGCGGATAAGTCTAAATTAATCAAAATATTAAATTTTTCGCTCAAAAGTTTCTTGAATATATCTTCATCCATCTGCCATATATTAGAGATATACGTATTTTCTTTTAGAATATCAATTGAATTAAGAGCAACAATCCATGTTATTTGGCAATTTGGATACATTTGCTTAAGCCCGGGCAGAATAAAAGTTGTGCGCAGTACATCGCCCATAGCTCCCAACTTTATTATTAGTATTTTATTTTTTCCGGAAGATAATAAAGGCACGTAAGCCGTACAAGTAAAACACTCAAGGCCTTTTTCTTTATGAAAAAGGCATGGCCGATCTAAAGGATAGTGAATACAATCTGATTTAATCATGTCGGTAAGATTATCAAATTTTTAATTTTGCGTCAAATATAATATAATTACCAATGATGAATAAAAAATTAAAGCTGCTCAAAAAAATTCTTTTGAAATTTAAAAGAATGCTAATAGCTTATTCCGGAGGGGTTGATTCAACATTTCTTTTGGCAGTTGCCAGAAAAATTTTGGAGAAAAATAATGTTTTGGCCGTTACAGCGCTAAGCGAGACTTATCCGAAATCAGATATTAAAAGAACAAAAGATATCGTTAAAAAGCTTGATGTTAATCATATTTTTATTAAGACAAATGAACTTGAAAACAAAAATTTTATTAAAAATTCAAGAAAAAGGTGTTTTTACTGCAAAAATGAATTATTTAAAAAGTTAAAGTCTTTAGCAGAAAAAAGAAGAATGATTTTGTGTGACGGGTCAAACTTTTCTGATATAAAAGATTTTCGTCCGGGAAAAATCGCGGCCAATATTTTTAATGTGATGTCGCCGCTAGAAATATCTAAATTTAAAAAAGCTGAAATAAGAAAATTGAGCAAAAAAATGAACCTTGATACTTGGAATATTCCCGCACAAGCATGTCTTGCGTCTAGATTCCCTTACGGTACCGAAATCTCAAAAAATATGCTTCAAAAAATTGAAAAAGGGGAAGAATCTATTAAAAAATTGGGTTTTACAAATGTCCGATTAAGACATCATGGCGATATAGCGCGCATAGAAATAGAGAAAAGTGAAATGAAAAAATGCATTAATTCAAATATAAATAAAAAAATTATTTTATCTTTAAAAAAACTTGGCTGGAAATATATTTCTGTCGATATTGAAGGTTATAGAACGGGAAGTCTAAACTATTAATTATTTTTTTTAATTCAAAAACTTGACTTGATAACAATAATTTATATAAACTTTCTAAGTTAAAAAGTTTTTGTTAGTAATAATTAATTAAAATTTTATAAAAACAAAAAAATGAAACCACAAAATAAAGCACCTATTTTTGAAACTTTGCTGGCGCATGCGAAGCGAAATGTTATTTCATTTCATACACCTGGCCATAAAAACGGAAGAAGTATAGATAAAAAACTAAGAGATTATACAGGAAAAAATGTTTATAAGTTTGATGTGACTGTTTTTCCGGAAGTTGATTCACTGCATGACCCTGTAGGCCCGATAAAAAAAGCTCAAAACTTAATGGCTAAAGCTTATGGAGTAGAACACTCCTTTTTCCTTGTAAACGGTTCTTCTTCAGGAAATATGGCGATGTTTCTTTCGGCTTGCAAGCCCGGAGACTCTGTTATTGTTTCCAGAAATTCTCATAAATCAATTATGGCGGGAATTATTCTTGCCGGTGTTTGGCCGATATGGATACAGCCAAAGATTGACCAAAATCTTGATATAATTTTTAATTCTTCCTATGAAGAAATAAAAAATGCGCTAAATGAATATCCCGAAGCCAGAGCGGTTTTTATTACCAGCCCGACTTATAATGGGATTACTGCGGACTTAATAAAAATTGCCGAATTATGCCACGAGAAAGGCAAAATTCTTATGGTAGATGAAGCCCATGGGGCTCATCTAAAATTTCACAAAGATCTTCCGATATCGGCGGTTGAAGCCGGGGCGGATCTTTGCGTTCAGTCCACGCATAAAACTCTTTCGGCTATTTCACAGAGTTCAGTACTCCATTTTAATTCGGAATTAATTGATATAAATAAAGTTAAAAAAATAGTTTCGCTTCTGCAAACCACCAGCCCGAATTATTTGGCTTTGGCAAGCCTTGACTTAGCCAGAAAACAGGTCGTTTGTAACGGTGAAGCGATGTTAACAAAGGTAATTCAGGCAGCTGAGTTCGGAAGAAAAAAAATAAATGAGCTTAAAAAATTAAAATGTTTTACTCGGCAGGAAATTAATAAATTCGGTTATGATCTGGATTTGACAAAATTAACAATAAATGTTACTTTAACGGGTCTTTCAGGTTATGAGATAGAAGATATTTTGACAAAAGAATATAATATTCAGGTTGATTGCGCGGATATTTTTAATCTTATTGCAATTATGGGCATAGGTTCCGATAGAGCCGATGTACAAGCGCTTGTTAACGCTCTTTCAGACATAGAAAAAAAATATCACGGCGAACAGAAAAACTGGGTTCTGCAGATACCTTCTTTAGCCACAGAGATGGCTATGATGCCCAGGGATGTTTTTCTTTCAGCCAAGATTAAAAGAGTGCCTTTAACTAAAGCAATCGGATACATTGCCGCTCAAACTCTGACTCCCTATCCTCCGGGAATACCGGTTTTAATACCCGGGGAACGTATTACCAAAGAAATTTGCGATTATCTTATTGATATGTCGGCTAAAGATATTAGAGTAAGCGGACAGGAAACAGAAACATTAAGAACTTTAAAAGTTGTGGCTAATTAATTATGGGAGTGCTTAAATGAACAAAAACGAGATGCAGAAAGTCAAAAAACTGTTGCTTGTAAAGAAAGAGGATTTGTTGGATATAGTCCGAAACAAAAAACAAAAAGACTTGGCTGATGTTGAGGTTGGCGATGAAGTTGATTCAGCATCTCAAAGCACTGAAAAAGAGCTTCTGTTTGAGCTCGCGGATAATGAAAAGATAATTATAGATGCGATTGAGTCTGCCTTGCGCCGAATTGAAAAGGGGAAATACGGAAGATGCGAATCCTGCGACAAAAAGATTACTGAAAAACGTCTTGAAGCCATTCCTTGGGTACGCTACTGTATTGAATGTCAGTCCAAGTCCGAAAAGCCAAAATAATTTATAGAAATATAAATATGTTTTTCAAAAAAGCTCATCTAATACATGAGCTTTTTTTATTTGTGTTTTTCTAACCAAAAAACGATCATTCCAATAGCGATATAGGCCGCATAAGGAAGATATATGGATTTCTTATCTTCAAATTTAATATGCTCATATTTTCTAAAGCTCAAGAAGAAAAAAACACCTATAAAAATGTCTTTAATAGTTGAAAAAAATCTTTTGTTTTTGATCAAAATAACAACAGCAAAAATTCCGGCAGTAATTACGCCGTAAAGTCCTCCCATAAAAACAAATTCTGCTCCCTTTATGCTTCCGACAGCTGCCATAAATTTAACGTCACCGGCTCCTATTGCTCCTAAAATGTATAAAATAAAAAGTAAAGCGAAGCCGGTGAAGAGTCCTAAAAGCGAAAGTTTTAGGCCGTATAAACCGAAATAAAGGCAATTTAGGGTTATACCCAGAATTATTGCCGGATAAGTTAAGGAATTGAAAATTTTTCTATAAAAAATATCGGTACAAGCCGATAACAAAACAAAACTAATGAATAATGCATCAATAATAAATGATTTAATATCCATGTTTTTTAATTTATCAAAAATCATCAGCTATTGTCAAATTAAGTTCGCAAGTACAATAAAATAATATATAATCAATTAAATCTTTATTAAGTAATAATTTTTTTGTATAATAAAATAAAAATAGCATATTAAATTAACGTAAGGAGAAAAAAATGAACGGTTTAAAAACTTTTATTTTAATGCTTTTAATGACAATACTTTTAGTTTCGATAGGAAATTTAATAAGTGGAAAACAGGGAATGATAACGGCTTTCATATTTGCTTTTTTTATGAATTTCATTTCTTATTGGTTTTCAGATAAAATTGTGCTTGCTATGTACGGGGCAAAGGAAATTAAAGAAAATGCTTTGCCTCAAGTTCGTTCAATAGTTCAGCAATTGACTTCTTCTCAAGGACTGCCGATGCCTAAAATTTACTTAATTAATTCTCCAATGCCCAATGCGTTTGCAACCGGAAGAAATCCTAAGCATTCCGCTGTTGCCGTTACCAGTGGAATATTAGATTTATTAGATGAAAAAGAACTTTCGGGAGTAATTGCGCACGAGCTTTCTCATGTTAAAAACCGGGACATACTAATTGGAACTGTAGCTGCAACTTTGGCCGGAGCAATATTTATGCTCGCTCGAATGGCGCAATTCGCAGCAATGTTTGGCGGCGGGGGAGGGCGCGGACGTGAAAATAACGGAGGTCCGCTTGGAATGCTTATTGTTGCAATTGTTGCTCCTTTTGCGGCGATGATAATTCAGATGGCAATATCCAGACAAAGAGAATATCAGGCCGATGCGTCAGGCGCCAAAATGCTCGGCGATCCGCTTGCCCTAGCCAGCGCTCTAAGAAAACTTGCTGTTGGAGTTAAAAGAAATCCGGTGCAGGTCAATCCGACCACTGCCCATATGTTTATTGTAAGTCCCTTCAGCGGGAAATCATTATTTACTCTTTTTTCAACGCACCCTCCTTTAGAAGAAAGAATAAAAAGGTTAGAAAGCATGGCGCAGGAAGCTAAGGGGTATAAGATTCCCAAGATTGTTTATTAATGAAAAATGATAATCCTCGCCTTCTAGCATTCCAAATTCTTCAAAAATATTATCCCGGAAAAACAAATATTTCTAATTTACTCAATGAATTTTTCAGGGCCAATGAAGACTATCAAAATAAGGGTTTAATAAGAGAATTTATCTGGGGAATAGTCCGTTATCTCAATACAATAGACTATTTTATTGATAGTTTTTTGGATAAGAAAAATGTTAAAAATCCGGTTAGAAATATATTAAGAATCGGTGTTTTTCAGCTTCTTTATTTATCGGAAAAAATTCCAAGCTATGCCGCAGTAAGTGAAACCGTAGAGTTGACCAAATTGTCAGGTTTATCAAACTTTACAACTCTAGTTAATGCTATACTAAGAAAAATTGAAAGAGAAAAAATAAGACTTCCGTTGCCTGATTTAGAAAAAAATCGGATTGCTTTTTATTCTATTAAACTTTCTCATCCTGAATGGCTGATTTCGCGGTGGATTAATAGATTTGGAGAAAAAGGCGCCGAAAACCTTTGCATTTTCAACAATATCAATCCTGAATTAACTATAAGAACAAATACTCTTAAAATAGCAAGAGATAAGCTTAAAATACTGCTTGAAAATGAAGGAATTAAAAGTGAATATACCAAATATTCTCCCGATGGGCTAGTTTTATCTGTGAAACCCGAACTGGAGACACTAGAAAGCTTTAATCTGGGTTGTTTTGTAGTGCAGGACGAAGCATCGCAGCTTATATCATACATTTTAGATCCGCAAAAAAACGAAACTATCCTTGATTTGTGTTCAGGTTCAGGTATAAAATCATCACATATAGCCCAACTTAGTAACCTTGAAACGGAAATTATTTCAATAGATAATTCGCCTAAACAAATTGAAATAGCTAAAGAGAATTTATTACGGCTTGGAATCTCAAATATTAAATTTATTGAAGAATATATTCAAAAAGTAAAAAATATTAAAGCGGATAAAATTCTTCTTGATACACCTTGTTCCGGATTGGGCGCAATTCGAAAGAAACCTGATATTAAATGGAATCGTTCTGAAAAAATGATCAAGAAACATTACCCGGTTATACAGAAAGAATTACTTGTTAATGCGGCTGATTTATTGAAAAAGGATGGTATAATAGTTTATAGCACTTGTACTACGGAACCGGAAGAAAACGAGAATGTTGTAAATGATTTCCTGAAGAAATGCAAAAATTTCAAGTTGGAAAAAATAGAAAACAAAATAATTAATAACGATTTAATTGACGATAATGGTTATTTTTTTAAAACTTATAAAAAAAACGTGATAATGGATGGTTTTTTTGCGGCAAAACTAAAAAAGTTAAACTAATGAATAAATATTTCCTTGACCTTGAACCGGAAGACATAGAAAAAGAAATTTTGGCTTTGGGCGAAAATCGTTTCAGGGCAAATCAGCTTATTGAATGGGTTTATAAGAAAAGAATTGAGAGTTTTGCCGAGTGTTCAAATTTGCCGGCACTTTTGAGAAACAAGCTTGATAAAATCTTTTTTTTGCGTTCATTGAAACTTAAAGATAAAAAAGAGTCAACTACTGACGGGACCGCAAGATACGGCTTTTTAACTAGCGATAAATTAAACGTTTATACCGTTTTTCTTCCTAAAAGGGATAGAAATAGTATTTGTTTGTCAGTTCAAATCGGGTGCCCGATAAAATGCAAATTTTGTTTTTCTGGGAAAGTTAAATTTCGAAGGAACTTAACAAGGGGAGAAATTATTGAGCAAATAATGCAGATTGAGAAAGAAAAAGGAGTCAAAATAAACAGCGTTCTTTTAATGGGGATGGGGGAGCCGCTTCTTAATTATGAGAATGTTACCGGAGCGATACGTTCCTTAATTGATTTTAAACAGATTGGTATAAGCAGGAAACATGTAACAATATCTACGGTCGGGCTGGTTCCTCAAATCAGAAAATTAGCAGACGAGCTTCTTGGGATTCGTCTGGCGATTTCGTTGCATGCTCCTACAGATTCTATTAGGAAAAGCTTTATTTCGGAAAAGGTTCCTTATTCGGTGAAAGAAATACTTAAAGCAGGCCTTTATTTTTCAAGAAAAAATAATTCGCACCTTACAATTGAATACTTATTGATTTCGGGAATAAATGATACGCCCAACAATGCCAAAGAATTATTTCAGCTTATAGAAAAATCCGCAAAACCCAAAGACCAGATTCAAGTAAATTTAATACCTTATAACGACACAAAGGGTGAAGGAATGATCGTTCCGCAAAAAGAAGCAATTCTGCGTTTTAAAAATTATTTGATAAAAAATAATATCCTTGCAATGATACGCGAATCACGCGGGGCTGATATAGGTTCAGCTTGCGGCCAACTGGGGATATAGTTCTTGATAAAGTATTTTTCCCGCAATAGATTTACCTGAAAATGAATAGTTTTTGGCCTAGAAACACGTTTTACATCAATTACAGATAATCTTATTTTTACAAATCAGAGGTTTTGCAAGCTTGCCCGAAAGTCTTTATTTGACATTTATAAAATTTTGTTGTAAACTGCATCATATTTTTATGTCTTACCTGCAAAAAATATTCTAATTAACGGAGAAAGAAATATGAAAAAAATATTTTGCCTTGTTTTCTTTTTTGGTTTGTTTATGCCATTAACATCATGTTCTAAAAAAGCCGAACAAAAGGCTGATGTTTCAATATGGCATTGGATGACGGATAGACAGGATGCATTTGAAAAACTAGCTGCACAGTATGAAAAAGAGAACGGAGTAAAGGTTATTTTTGAAACTTACGCGCCTTCCGAAGTTTACCGCGATAAGGTTAGAGCCGCGGCCAGCGGGAAACTTCTTCCCGAAATATACAGCCCGTTAGGAGATAAAAGAGAGTTAGCCGCGTATATAAATTCCGGATATGTTGCTGATCTGACGGATGAAATGAACAAGGGCTGGAAAAATATATTCTTTAATAAACCTCTTGGCCAAAGTACTTATTCCGAAGGTAATGAGTGGAAAGTAAAACCTGGTATTTACGGAGTTCCGTTTGATGTTAACGCTATTTTGATTTTTTATAATAAGGATCTTTTCAAAAAAGCAGGGTTGGACCCTGAAAAACCCCCTAAAACATGGAATGAATTCATAGAAACGGGAAAAAAATTGAAAGCTGCAGGTATTCAGCCGTTTGCCACCGGTTTTGGAGAACCGTGGCTTGTTGGAGCCTTTGTAGCGTCTTACGAATGGAACCTTCTTGGAAAGGAGGGTATGATTGACACCATAAAAGGGAAAATTAAATATACCGATCCTCTATGGATAAGGGTTATAGGCCTTTTGGACGAAATGCGAAAGAACGGAATGTTTGCCGCGGGAGTTGCCACGATGGTTAACAAAGACGCGGAACGAACTTTTGCAACTGGGAGAGCGGCGATGGCATTTAACGGTTCTTGGGGAGTGAATGTTTACCGCGGAATGAATCCTCAGCTAAATTACGGGGTAATGCTTCCTCCGTCAATATCTGATGCGAAACATCCATTGCTTATTTTCGGCGGAGAAGGTTCTTCATTTAATATTAATCCGAATTCTCCAAATAAGGAAAAGGCAATAGCGTTTTTGAAATGGCTGACTGCAAAGGAACAGCAGTTACTTCTTGCCGAGGAAACTCTTAATATCCCTTCCAATAAACAAGCTCTGGAAAATCTTTCGCCGATTTTAAAGGAATTTGCACGAAATATTGAAAAAACTTTTCCTTCGCTTCCAGTCGTTGAATCTTGGCAGGTTACCAATGTCATAAATACCGGGCTTCAGGCAATAATTATTGGTGAAAAAAATCCTGAAACAATAGCAAAAGAAATTCAAACGGAAAAAGAAAACCAGCAGAAAAAAAATCAATTAAAATGATATCAAAAACAGTTAAAGAAAAAACAGTAAATTTGTTTTTTATACTTCCGGCATTGTCCCTTTTTCTCGTTTTTAGTTTTTATCCTTTGATAAGGACTTTTCAACTGAGCTTTTTTGAGTGGGACGGCATTGTTCCCCAAATGAAGTTTGTCGGATTTGCCCAGTATGTTCATATACTGACAAAAAATCCGGTATTCTGGAAATCAATGCTTAACGCTGCTTATATTACAATACTTGCTCTAACTTTACAGAACGGATTGGCGCTTTTACTTGCTCTTTTGGTTAACAGGGAAATTAAAGGTGACAATATTTTTAGGACAATATTTTTCCTGCCTCCTGTTCTTTCAGGAATCGTCGTGGGCTTAATCTGGAAATGGATTTATGACGGAAACTACGGTGTTTTAAATCATTTTTTAACCGTTTTGGGAATTCAAGGATTTGTAAATTTTGCTTGGCTTGCGGAAATAAAAACATCGTTAACTGCGGTGGCCGTGGTTCATATGTGGAAAGGTTTCGGCTATGGTTTCATAATTTTGCTGGCAGGTTTACAGACAATACCAAGAGAGCTTTATGAAGCGGCTAAAGTCGACGGTGCGGATGCCTGGCAGCAGTTTAAGCATATCACTGTTCCTTCGATGATTTCGGTTTTTACTATTGTTGCTATCTTGACAATTCTTGGCTCAATGCAGATATTTGACTTAATTTATTCTATGACCAGGGGCGGGCCGGCAGGGCATACTCATGTGCCTATAACAAAAATTTATGAATATATGGCAAATGGCGAGTTCGGATATGCAACGGCTATGGCGGTAGTTTTTGGTTTAATTTTATTAGTTGTGTCTGTAGGTCAAATTGAAATGTCGCGCAGGAGCAGGAAATAAGATGAATGATAAAGTAAGGCAGTTAATTATTGACATCATAACATATTCAATATTAATTATAATCGCATTAAGCTGTATTTTTCCTGTTTTTTGGATGTTTTCTTCTTCATTGAAAACTCAGGATGAGGTTTTTACCAAAATGAATCTTTTGCCGGAAAAATGGCAATTCGCAAATTATAGTTTGGCATGGGTTAAGGCAAAATTTGGAAGTTATTTCTTAAATAGCGCAATTTATACGGTTACCGGAGTTTTTGGGGTAGTTTTTCTTTCTTCTTTGGCTGCTTACGGTTTCGCACGGCTTGAGATGTGGGGAAAAAACTTTTTCTTTTATCTTTTGATTTCAACTCTTTTAATCCCTGTTCCCGGCGTATTTGTGCCTCTTTATCTTTTATTAAAAAATCTCGGCCTTCTAGATACAAGGACAGGACTGGTTCTGTGCTATATAAGCGGAGGGCTTGCTTTCGGTATTTTCTTGTTGAGGTCCTTTTTTGAAGAACTGCCCAAAGAAATTGAAGAAGCAGCCCTGATTGACGGGGCTTCCAAATTCGGAATTTATTGGAGGATAGCTCTTCCGCTTGCGCGGCCCGCAATAGCTACGCTGATTATTTTTAATTCACTTACCATCTGGAACGAATTTCTGCTTGCATTAGTTGTACTTCAAGACAAAGCCAAAATGCCCATTCAAAGGGGATTAATGGTATTTCAGGGAACTCATATAACTGATTATCCTTTACTGATGGCTGGGCTTACCATTGCAACCATTCCCGTGCTTGTTATTTATTTACTTATGCAAAAACACATAGTAAAAGGAATAGCGGCCGGAGCTTTAAAAGGCTAACTTTTCTAAATTAACTAATCAAAGCAGTAAACTCTTATTAATTGATATTTAAAATGCTTCTATTTGGCGTTAGTATTGAAAAACAAAAAGAGCTGGAAAAAAGAATGCTTGAACTCGGCATTCACGAAAAAGATATAATTGAAAAATTTATAAGGTCCGGAGGAAAAGGCGGCCAAAATGTCAACAAAACCTCAACCCAGGTTTATTTAAAGCATTTGCCTACGGGGATTGAAGTCAAATGCCAGAGAGAAAGGCAGCAGTCAATAAACAGGTTTCTGGCAAGAAGAATATTAGCTGAAAAAATTGAAGCCAAGGTTTTAGGTAAGCTGAGCGCGGAACAGCAAAGGATAGAAAAAATTCGGAGACAGAAAAGAAGACGGTCAAAAAAAGCAAAAGAAAAAATTCTAAAGAATAAGAAACTGCAATCTGAAAAAAAGTCCTTCCGAAAGACGGTTGAATACTAAATGAAAATAGCGATAGCTCAAATTAATTTAAAAGTAGGTGATTTTAAGTCAAACCAGCTTAAAATTATTGAATATATAGAAAAAGCTAAATCGGCAAAAGCTGATGCGGTTATTTTTCCGGAACTTACGGTAACAGGATACCCTCCTGAAGACCTGCTTTTAAAAAGAAAATTTATTAAAGACAATATTAGTTATCTAAAAGAAATAGCGGGCGCGACAAGCGGGATATCAGTTATTCTCGGTTTTGTAGACGAATCAAAAAACTTTCTTTATAATGCTGCGGCGCTTATTAAAGATAAAAAAATTAACGGAATTTACCGCAAAATGATTCTGCCGAACTACGGCGTGTTCGATGAAAAAAGATATTTTAAGTCAGGGGAAAAAGCTTTGGTTGTATCTATAGACGGTATCAAGGCGGGAATAAATATTTGCGAAGATTTGTGGTATGCCGATGGCCCCATAAAAGACCAGGTAAAAAAAGGCGCAAAAATATTATTTGTTTTGAATGCTTCCCCTTATCACGAAAATAAAATTAAGGAAAGAGAAAAAATCCTGGTAGAAAAAGCAAAAAGATTTAAAATAAATATAATTTATGCAAATCTTATCGGCGGCCAGGATGAGCTTGTTTTTGACGGTTACAGTATGGCCATTGATGCAAAAGGTAAAATAATTGCCCGTGCCGAAGGATTTAAAGAAGAACTTCTAATAGCTGACATACCCATAGGCAAAAAAACAGCCAAAATACATAAAAATAAAATAGCCGGACTTTTATCTGAAAAAGAAGAAGTTTATAGCGCATTAAAACTGGGATTAAAAGATTATGTTTATAAAAACGGTTTTAATGAGGTTGTAATAGGTTTAAGCGGCGGAATAGACTCGGCATTAGTAGCGGCGATAGCAGTAGATGCTTTGGGAAAAGATAAAGTTCATGGAATATTTATGCCGTCCCAATATACTTCGGATGAATCAAGAGAAGACGCTGAAAGTTTAGCAAAAAATTTAGGGATAAGCCTATGGAACATATCAATAAAAGAAATTTTTGAAATTTATTTAAAAACCATGGAAAAACACTTTAATAAATTGCCCGTTGATATTACTGAAGAAAATATTCAAGCCAGGATCAGGGGAAATATTATGATGGCTTTATCAAATAAATTTAACTGGCTTGTTCTTACTACAGGAAATAAATCAGAGATGAGCACGGGTTATGCAACTTTGTACGGGGATATGGCTGGCGGCCTTGCGGTAATTAAAGACGTGCCAAAAACTTTAGTCTATGAGCTGGCAAAATTCAGAAATGAGAAATCCCAAGTTATATCGGAAAGAATATTAACCAAGGAACCAACGGCTGAATTAAGGCCTAATCAAAAAGACACCGATTCTTTGCCTAACTATAATATTCTTGATCCGATACTTAAATTGTATATTGAAAAAGATATTGAAGCGGAAAAAATAATTTCTAAAGGATTTGATAAACAAACTGTATGTAAGGTCCTGAATCTTGTTGATAAAAATGAATATAAGAGAAGACAGTCTCCTCCGGGAATTAAAATTACTCCTAAAGCATTTGGAAGAGACAGAAGAATGCCGATAACCAATAAGTACGCGGATAAACAGGATTAACAAGTTAGGTATTCTCAACTTTCTTAACTTTTTTCAATTATATGGAAAAGCCATTTTACGTAGGCCACAGAAAAAGAATTAAAGAAAAATATAAAAAGAACGGTTTAACCGGTTGGGCAGATTATGAAGTGCTGGAATTACTCCTTTCCTTCGCAATTCCCAGAAAAGACACAAAATCCTTAGCAAAAACGTTAATCAAATATTTCAAATCCTTGAGCGGTGTTTTAGACGCTGAAACAGCAGACCTTGAATCAATAAAAGGATTGTCAAAACATTCAGCCGTTTTAATAAAACTTATAAAAGATATTTCAATTTTTTATATGCGTCAAAGCATGGCTGATCTTGATATAATATCCAACCCGATACTGGCTGTTAGGTATCTTAAGGTTTTATTAAAAGGTTCCGGTGATGAAGAATTTCATGCTTTATTCCTGGATTCATCAAATCATTTATTGTTAAGCAAAAAAGTGCATGACGGAACTGTCAATAAGTCGGTAGTATATCCGCGAAAAGTAGTTGAATACGCGCTATTAAATAAAGCAGCTGGCGTGATAATTGCTCATAACCATCCTTCAGGATCCTTAAAACCTTCTGAAGATGATTTGAAAACTACGTCTGCAGTAAAAAATGCGCTTGAAACTGTTGATATTTCGCTTCTTGACCATGTTCTTATAACAAAAAACGGATATCTGAGTTTTAAAGAAAAGGGAATGCTTTAATGGAAAAATTTATTAAATTTAAGTATAATTTTTGAAAATACTTCTTAAGGGGTAAACCCCGTTAGAGACCTGCCTCGCTCGCTGCGAAGCGGGCCGGCGGGCGGGTAACAGTATGATTTCAATCCGCTGAAGGAATCGGCGGAATTCTCTAACGGGGTAAACTATGAGAAAAAAAATTAAAGCTGAAAAACAAAAAAAAGAAAGCAGGAAAATGCTAAATCCCCTTGAATTTGCGTTAAGCATGGAAGTAAAAAGCGTAGATATGTATTTGCGTTTAGCCATAGAGACTAAAAATCCGTTAGGAAAAAAACTTTTTTATTCATTAGCCGGGGAAGAAATTGAGCATGCGAAAAAAGTTGACGAATTATTTAATAACATCGATCAAAATAACGGATATAAAGGAATAGCTGGATCAAGGCCGTTACCTTCGGTGGAAAGCGAAATGAAAGGCTTCTTTTTAAAATCCAGGGCAAAACATCTGGAAAAAGGAAATGAAAATATTTCCGGATATAAAATAGCGATAAAACTGGAAAAAGAAAGTTATTCTTTATATGCTAAATTGTACGAAAGCTCTCAAACGGGGAGCGAGAGAGAATTTTACAAAAACCTAATGAAAGAAGAAAAAACACATTTAGAGGCTGTTGTAAACGTATACTCATATCTAACCAGAACGGATGATTGGTTTCAAGAGGAAGAGAGCAAAGTCTGGAATTGGATGAACATCTAGTTAATAAAATTTAGTAAAATTAGAAATACTTTTTTGGATTAAATGTTTTACTAATCGATAAGAAAATTATATAATGACCGTTAATAAAAAAGCGGTTTTTTTATTTATCCGCGCACCAGAAGACCACGGGTTTACCGTAGATTAATGGTCTTTGGTGCGGTCCGCCGCGGCGGACGCTCCATGTGCAAGCGGCGGGCGAATCCCGTTATCTTTGAGATAACACGGGCTTGCCCATGGAGCTTCATTTGATTATTGGAAACGTCAAAAATGAAGCTCCATGGCCTTACGGCCATGGTATCTTCATTTTCTTCGGCGAAATCCCCCGAAGCATCCGCCTGCGCTAAACGCGCTGTCAATATACACGGCTATTCGCCGTATTGGCATCGCAGCTTCGGCGGATCCCCAGCTTCGCATTCATCTGCGGGCTTACGCCCGCAGTATTCTGCGAAGGGGGA
>JAPLKN010000016.1 GCA_026388075.1 Elusimicrobiota bacterium | reverse complement strand
TCTCCGGTTTCAAGTTTAAGTTTGCCTACTTGCGTGGGATGCGGGGGCCAGGCTCCCATTAATTTTAAAATCTTATGGTCAATAATGTAAACAAAACAACTGTCCCCGTTGAGCTTTTCCGCCAAAAGACGGGAAATCTGCTGGACTAAATCATTAAGGTTGTTTGAAATACTCATTATCTCAATGATTTGATGCAGAATATCTATTTCGGTTTTGGTGCTAGAATTACTTTTTGCCATAAAATATTATCTCCCACAGCACTTTTTATACTTTTTACCGCTTCCGCAAGGACAAGGATCGTTTCTCCCAATTTTGCCTATCGGCTGGGGACCGCCTTCTTCAGTTTGAGCCAAGATTCTTCTGGGAACAGGGGATACGTTTTCCTGATCAATTTCTCTTCCCATGTGTACAGGCTGAACTCTTCTCACAGGTTCGGGAGCAAGCTGAACTTTAAATAAATATTCAACGGTAGCTTCCCTGATCCTGTGCATCATTTGCTCAAACAATGCGAAAGATTCTTTTTGATATTCTATTTTGGGATCTTTCTGGCCGTAGGCTCTTAAACCAATACCCTTTTTGACCTGGTCCAAATCATATAGATGGTCTTTCCAAGCAGTATCAATCATCTGCAATAGTATCATTCTTTCTATGTGGCGAAGTAAAGGTGTGGTAAGTTCTTCTTCCCTTTTCTTATAGGCTTGTTCCACATTTTCATCAATTATTTGTTTTAAAGCTTCATGACGTATCTGAAGTCTTACTTCTTCAGCCAGGTCTAATTTAATATTGAATGTTCTGCTTAGCCATGCGGTAAGACTTGCCCAATCCCACTGTTCTGCGTAAAGCTTTGCGTTTGCCCATAAGTCCATTTTTTCTTCTATAGACTCCTGGAGCATATCTTTAATGGGCTGCGATAAATCTTCCCCTTCAATTATCTCGTTTCTCAGACGATACACTGATTCTCTTTGCTTGTTCATTACATTATCATAGTCCAGCAGATGTTTTCTTATATCAAAATTCATCGCTTCAACTTTACGCTGTGCGTTTTCAATCGCTTTTGAAATCCATGGGTGATGTATTTCTTCCCCTTCCTTCATACCGAGTTTCTGCATAAGCACGGATATTCTGTCCGAACCAAAAAGACGCATTAATTCATCTTCTAAGGAAAGATAAAACCGAGATGAACCGGGATCCCCCTGACGGCCAGAACGGCCTCTAAGCTGGTTATCTATGCGCCGGGATTCATGACGTTCAGTACCAAGTATATGCAAACCTCCTGATTCTTTTACAAATTGCGCCTCGCCTGGATTAGGAGGATTTCCTCCTAAAACAATATCGGTTCCGCGGCCTGCCATATTAGTTGCAATTGTTACGGCTGACTTTTTCCCTGCCTGAGCAATGATTTGAGCTTCCATTTCATGATATTTTGCATTTAATACCTGATGCGGTATCCCCTTTCGCCTTATCATTGCAGAGATTTTCTCAGACATTTCAATGGACCGCGTGCCCACTAGAACGGGCTGCCCCTTTTTCCATAAAACATCTATCTCTGAAACAATCGCATCATTTTTTTCCTTATCAGTTCGATATATCATGTCCGCATAGTCTTTACGAATCATCGGAAGATGGGTAGGTATATCCGTAACATCAAGTTTATATATTTCCCAGAATTCCTGCGCTTCGGTTATTGCGGTACCTGTCATACCTGCGAGCTTTTTGTACATTCGGAAAAAATTCTGGAAAGTTATAGTGGCAAGAGTCTGGTTTTCTTCGGCTATGCGAACATTTTCTTTGGCTTCAACAGCCTGGTGGAGCCCTTCGGACCAGCGCCTTCCGGGCATAAGCCGCCCGGTAAACTCGTCAACTATTAGAACCTCTCCGTCCTTTACAACATACGCCACATCTCGCTGATAAAGATTATGCGCCCTTAGCGCCTGGGTCATATGGTGAACCCATTCAGCCGATACATCCGCATAAATGTTTTCAACCCCAAGAAGCTTTTCGGATTTTGCCACGCCCTGTTCGGTAAGCACTATGGTGTGGTTTTTTTCGTCAACTATATAGTCAAAACCTTTGGTCAAATCCTCACCGGTGTATTTTGACTGGATTTCTTCTGTCTCAGTAACTTTTCTTCCTTTAAGATGCGGAACAATTTTATTGCAGATATAATATTTATCCGTAGATTCTTCGGCCGGCCCTGAAATAATGAGAGGCGTTCTTGCTTCGTCAACTAAAATTGAGTCAACTTCGTCCACAATAGCATAATTCATCTGGGGCATTACACGGTCTTCTTTAGAAATCACCATATTGTTGCGCAGGTAATCAAACCCCAACTCGTTGTTTGTTACATAGGTTACATCACATCCGTAGCTTGCGCGGCGTTCCTCATTACTCATATCGTGAAGAACTGAACCCACGGTTAGGCCCAGGAATTCATAAATGGGCCCCATCCAGTTTCTATCACGTTTTGCAAGATAATCATTAACAGTAACTACATGAACACCTTTTCCTTCCAATGAATTCAAATATACCGGAAGCGTTGCCACCAAGGTTTTACCTTCACCGGTTTTCATTTCCGTGATTTTACCCTTATGAAGAACATATCCGCCAATAAGCTGAACATCAAAATGACGAAGCCCTATCGTTCGTTTAGAAGCTTCTCGCACGCATGCAAAAGCTTCAGGCAAAAGATTTTCCAGAGTTTCACCTTTAGATAAACGATCTCTGAATTCTGCAGTTTTAGCTTTAAGCTCGTCATTTGAAAGCTTTTCCAACTGCGGTTCCATTGCGTTTATGGAATCCACAACTGGCTGTATTTTTCTAAGATCCCTTTCTTTCTGCGAGCCAAAAATAGATGTAGCTAATTTCCTTAACAAATGCTTTCTCCGTAAAAAATAGTTTTAATTGATTTTTTAAAGGATTTTTGTTGATTTTACTAAATATTTGAGTCAATATCAAATTAATGGGTTTTGAATAGTCAAGAAGCAATTATTGCCTTTATTAACTTTATTTCGCTAAATTTAATTACATATTTTTTATTAAATAGTTCTGTTTGTTTAATTTATTAAGATCGTAAAATAAATATACTATAAGTAATAACATTACTAACATATATAAATAAAATGATTGCATCATCACGTAAATTCTTTTTCCAACAAAATCCCTACTAGAAAAAATATTTGCAACTATAATTACAGATATTAAAATAATTTCTAATTTTTCTTTATTTTTCATTGCCCTAAATACAATTAGAGAAAATGGAATTAATAAAAGCGTATAATGATGACTATTTAAATCAGGAAAAAAAAGCAACATAATTATTAAGAAAACAGAACCTATTATATATGTTGTCTCTCTATTTAAATTATCAAGTTTTTTGATTACCACATAAGTATAAATCAAGATTGAGAATAATAAGATTAATATAATTATATCTAAAATTTGATCATTACTAATGTTAAAAGATTTAAGGAAAGAAGCAACCAATCTCCAAAATGATTGAACATGGGTTTTGTCTATACCTAAAAGAATATCAATACTTATCTTCCTCGCAGTATTATTTGCAAATAGATTTACGTATTGCTTAAGACCTCCCAAAATCCCAAAATATAAGAACGGTAACAATATAAAGAATACTAGAAATGTTAAATACAACAATATATACTTAATTTTTTTTGAAAAAAGAACAAAAAAGAAATAAATTAAAGTTATTATTTTAAATCCCGATATAGCAAAACAAAAAGCTGATAAACCAAGTTTTTTTTCATAATAATATTTTAACCCGAAATAACCCAAAAAACATAAAATAAGATCTACTTGACCAAGCCTAATATTATCCGTTAAAAATGGAAATATCATTAAGAACATTAATAATATTACAACTGCTTTTTTTCTATTAGTATTTATAACAAGTTTGAAATCATTCAACAAATTGGCAATAAGAATTGTTAACAAAATGATATTTAAATAGAAAAAAACAAGAGAAGCTATTTGCATTTGGAGAAAAGTAAAAGGTATCATTAGAATAGAAAAAAACGGAAGATAATAACAATAACATCCCGTTGTTGAAGTAGCAGCGTAAATATTTAATTTTAGTCTAGCAAAAGTTGAATAGTCATAAACGGTTTTGAAATCATAGTTATTCATCCCATAAAAAATCCCGAGAAAATATATTAAAATTAATCCCCCCAAAATAAACAAACTGGTTTTCAAGGAAATTTTTCTGCTTAATAAATTGAGATTCATAATTTTATCCTATGCATTTTCTTATATTCAAAAATAGAAGTAAAAGATTTCCCCAACAAATGCGTTCTCCATAAAAAATAGTTTAAATTGATTTTTAAAGGATTTCTGATGGTTTTACTAAATATTTAGCGTAATATCAATGAAGAAACTAAAGCATTGGATTGTTCTTTATTCATTACTATTTCATTCGCAGTAAATTATTTCTTTTAATTAAATTTAATTTATAGTAAAAATAAATCAAAACTGTAATCATTATAATAGTATAACTATACCCATAAAAACTTCTAAATATTGCGTATTTTCCAGTTAAAATATTAGCAACTATAATAAAAAACACTAGAACAATTTCTACTTTACCTTTATAACTCATAGAAACTATTATAAAATATGGCAGTAGTAAATTTGTAAGATGATGTACGCGACAGGTATCGGGAGAAAAAAGTAACATTAACATTATAAATACAGAACCTTTCAAATATATTGTTTCCCGTTCATTATCATTAATTTTATTAATTAAATTATATGTATAAATTAAGATAATCAACATCAGAATAATCATAATTATTATCAATATTTCGTTATTATTAATATTTAAGGATCTTAGAAAGTTACCAAATAATTTCCAAAGAGATTGGTTTCTATTATGCCAATTTAAATCAAAATTGTTGATTTCCAATTTTTGTGAAATTGATATTGTGTAAAGGTTTTTATACTGCAAGAAACCCTCATCTATTCCAAAATAAACAAAGGGTAGTAATGCGAAAAATATTACAAAACCAAGATAAAATAACATATACTTTATTTTTTTAGAAAATAATACGAAAAATAAAAAGATTAATGGCACCACTTTAAATCCGCTCAAAGCTAAACAAAAAGCTGAAATACCAAATTTTTCTTCATAAAATAACCTAATACCTAGAATAATCAGACAACATACAATAAGGTCTACTTGTCCTATTCTTATGCCCAACCAAATAAAATCAAAAAGCATTAATAATATTATTAAAATAGCGATCGTTTTCTTCTCTATACTATCAATATTTTTTTTGAAATCACCTAATAAAACTATAAATAAAATAATGAGAATAATAAAATTCAAATTAAAAAACACAAAAGAAGAATATCTTTCTGGAAAAAAAGTCCAAGGTATCATTAGAATTGAAAAAAACGGCATATAGAAAACAAAAAAACCAGTTGTTGGCGAGGCAGCATAAATATTCATTTTTAGCCTAGCAAACACTCCAATATCATAAAAAGTTTTAAAATCTCTGCTTTTAGTTCCATAAACTAGACCAAGAATAACCATTAAAATTAATATTCCAGCACAAACAAATATACTTTTGGTAGTAAAATTCTTATTAAATACTTTAAGATTCATAGTTCGATTCCTTTCAATTTATCTGCAGTTAAGAAATAAGAAAATAAAATTTCATTAAAATTAATCCCCCCAAAATAAATAAACTGGTTTTCAAGGAAATTTTTTTGTTTAATAAATCAAGATTCATAATTAGAGTTCTTTATTCTTCATATTATTAAAAAAATATATATAGATTCCCCCTTTTTTAATATGACAATACTATCACAAATTCATTTTGAACAGGATGTGATTGCAAATATATTATTACTTTTATTAATTACATTTCGTGAAATTTAATTAGATACATCAAATAGCTTTGTTTTTCTAATTTCATTAAGCCTATAAAATACATAAAACAAAACCATTAACATAATTATCGTGAATCCATAATTTTGATGAAATATTCTATCAATTTTTTTTCCAATAATTTCTTCGGTAGCAAAAATATTTCCAATCAAAACCAAAGAAATCAAAGCAATTTCTGTTTTTCCTTTAGTTTTTAGAACATTAAAAACTAATATAGAATAAGGCAGCAGTAAATTCGTAAGATGACTTGAACTGGCTGTATCTGGAGAGAAAAGTAACATTAATAGAATAAAACCTGAACCTATTAAATATATAATTTCAATTTTTTTATTGTATAGCTCTTTAGTCAATAAAAAAGTATAAAACAAAGCAATCAATAATAAAGAAACTATTGCAAATATTAGTATTTCATTACTACTAATTTGTAAAGCTTTTAGTAAATTACCGAATAATTTCCATAAAGACTGATTATTATTGAACTGATTCAAGCCTATGCTGTTAATACCAGCTTTTTGTAAGATTGCTAATGTATAGAAGTTTTTATAGAGCAAAAAACCTTCTTCAATTCCAAAATGAAAAAGAGGCAATAATATGAAAAATATTAAAAAGCCTAAATAAAATAATATATATTTTACTTTCTTACTAAACAAAACAAAAAAGAAAAAAATTAGGGGCACTACTTTAAAAGTTGATAAAACCAAACAAAAAGCAGAGAGACCATATTTTTTTTCATAATATAACCTTATACCTAAAATAGTCAAAAAGCATACAATAAAATTTACTTGACCTAGATGAAAATCTAGCCAAAAAAAATTTACAACCATTACATATATAAGTATTATAGCAAGCATTCTTTTCCTTTTAGTATCAACAATTTCCTTATAATCATTTAATAAATCTTTGAACAAAATAATCATCAAAATAAAATTTAAATAAAAAAATAAGCAAGCAGAGACCCTTTCGGGAAAAAAAGTAAAAAGCATCATCAAAATTGAAAAAAATGGTGAATAAAAAACAAATAAACCTGTTGTTTGCGAAGCTAAATAAATATTATTTTTTTGTCTTGCTAACATTCCTATATCATAAAAAGTTTTGAAATCCCAACTATTGCTGAAATAAATAATTCCAAATAATAATATTAACAAAAATATCCCAGATAAAATCAGGATTTTCTTCAAAGAATACCTTCTTTTTAGTAAATCGAGCTTCATAATTTCTCCTTTATTACTATTTTAAATCTCAAAAGAATTTGCTTTGTTAATTTCAAATTAGCTATAATCAATTTAATATATAAGATTTAAAATATCAATTGAAAGATATTGAAACAATTAGATATCATTTATTAATTTTTTAGGTATTTTATCAATTTCTTTTAATATTCTCAAACCATTTTGTTATGAAAAACATTTTTAACAGCTTATCTATTAAACTTATCGTATTTTTATCGATTCTTTTTGCATGCATCATTGCATTTATTTATTTTTTTCAGTTTGTACCGATTCAAAAAAAGTTATATGACTCACAAATCAAAGAAAAACTTGACAATATAGTTAACCTATATCAAAATTCATTGTCAAAAGCATTACAGAATTCTGATGATCTAACAATACTAAATAGTATTGAAAACATAATGAAATATGACGGAATTTATACTGCCTATATCATTAATAAAACTGGTAAAGTTATAACTCATAATGAAACAAGTGAATGGAATAGGATATATACAGATCCTTTTTCAAAAAACGCGGTATCTGCAGCTTCTTCTCTAATTCAAAATACTCTAAAATCAAATAAATTTTTGTTTTCCTGCCCTATTTCTTCTTGCACAACACTTTGTGTCGGTTTTTCAAAAGAAAAAACTGAAAAAAACATTGAAAACACAAGACAGAAATTCATTTTTATCTCTCTTATACTTTTTCTGGCCACTATTTTGAGTATCTTTGTAATTGTTAATACATTATTTGCTAGCCCTTTCAAAAAACTTGAACATTTTATAAATTCAGTAACTTTAAGCAAAGGCGGAACAATTCCTGAACTGGGCAAAGATGATTTCGGACGAATCGCTTCTCAAATTAACACTCTGCTATCCAGCGTTCAATCTGCTTCGCCGTCCCATAGTGAACGTTACTATAAACAAGACCAGAAAATGTCACTGCTTATCAAAGATCTTTCTAATCATATTTCTTCGGGATTAATGATAATTGACGCTGAAAATCGGATTATTTCCGTTAATAGTCAGTTTCTTGTTTTTTTATCAATGACAGGGAAAGATATTATAGGAAAACATCTTTTAGATGCCGTTAAAATGCCGGAACTATTTTCTTTAATCGCTAAATCGGCCGAAAAACCGGGCACTGCTATTATTGAATCGATACTGGGAAAGGAAATAAAAGTAATTACAGTTGATGATGCAGGTGTTATCCTTTTCTTAAAGTAGATTATTTCCCCATGAAGGATAAAATTATGGGGCCGAAAAGAATAATGAATATGGTAGGAAAAATTAGCAGTACCAAAGGGCCCATCAGTTTTATTGGCGCTTCCTGGGCCATCTTTTCTGCAAGTTGAGACCTTTCAATCCTGAATTGTTCTGACAATGTTCTCAACGTCGGGGCAAGACTTCCTCCTGTTTTAATCGCAAGCATCAAAGCATTTATTACCTGTGTCAATGGCTGATATTTAATCCGTAACGCCATTGATTCAAATGCTTCAATTCTTGATTTTCCGAATCTTATCTCTTGCTGGACTGCCTTGAACTCATCAATCAGTTGTCCTTTTTCAAGTTCAAGTATTTTGGAAAGCGAAGCATTAAAATCAAGGCCTGCTTCAACCATCATTGTCAGCATATCCAAAACATCCGGAATCTGGCGGAAAATAGCTTTATGTTTTGCTTTAGTCTGTTCTTTTAGCCAATACCACGGAACAAAAAATCCCATAACAGCAATAATTAAGAGTATAAAAATGTTATAAATATCAAGCGCAAAAACTGAAATTAAGATAAATGCAATGGCAAATAATACCTGAACACCAATGTAAGTATGCGCATTAACTTTACTGTATGCGCCTCCGAGAATTTCAAGATTTTTTGTTATATCTAGCGCCATTTCATCTATCTTTTTATACTGGATTTTTTTAATATATTCGCCGATTTTTCCGGCGATAAATAAAAAATTCCAAACTATTCCTTTCTTATAGACTTCCGAAACTTTTTCACTCCTTTCCTTAAATTTCTTTTCAATTTCAAGCTGAGAAAGATAATGTAATATTGCCAAAGCTATAATGGCGATACATGAACCAAAAAGAAGTGAAGCCGCAAAAATAAAGAAAATTCTTTCCATGATTAAATATCAATACTTATAATTTTGTTTATAACAAACATGCCTAGAGATATCATTATAACTGCAACAGTCAGCATCAAATTTCCCAAAAGCGTAGTAAAAAGAAGTCCCATTATCTCAGGTTCAATAAAATATAGAACAAAAAGCAATATAAACGGTACCGCTCCCATAACCATACCTGACATTCGCCCTTGAGCTGTTAGGGCATTTATTTTCCCGCGGATTTTTTTTCTCTCCCGCATGGTATCCGCAATACGCGAAAGTATTTCGCCGAGATTTCCGCCTGTTTCCCGAGCCAAATTTATAGACGTAATAACAATTTTAAGATCCTTGCTCCTGATGCGTTCAGTTATTTCTTCCAGCGCTTTGTTAACGGATACTCCCAGTTTTACCTGGCGGAGCGCATCGGCAAACTGGCTTGAAATCGGATCCTTTGTATCCTTGACCATATTTTCAAGCGCCTGCATGAACGATTGTCCGGCTCTGACCGAATTTGCTAACATTCCCAGCGCTTCAATCAGCTGGTTGTCAAAAAGTTCCAACTTTTTATTAATCTGACTATTAAAATACAATCCTATCGCAATAAACGTCCCAATCCCGACTAATAACGCGAAAATAATCTTTAGTGATAAAATAAGTATCACCGCAAAAACAATGACAGCAGCATAGATTTTAATCTGCAAAGATTCTTTTGACTTTGGTTTTTCTGACAAAATTTTTAAGGCCGCATCAAAAATATTATTCTTATCTTTTTGCGCTTCAACTTTTAATGCAGCAGGCCCATCTTTAATTTTTTTTCCATTTTCTTTATGACTCATAAGCAAATACATTAGATAAGAAATAAATATTCCTATTGCCGTAACAGCTCCGATTTGAAACACCATGATTCCGCTTGTCATATAAGAACACCCTCTTTAAACATTGAACGGTCAAGTTTAAGTCCGTGCACTTCAATTTCATCAATAAAAGAAGGTTTATTTCCTAGCGCAATAAATTTTCCGGTAACTTTCCCGTCTTTTATAGCAGTTTGTTCATACTTGAATAATCCGGTTAAAGATATTGCGTCATTTTTTATTCCTGCGACTTCCGAAATATCAACAATCTTTCTGGAACCGTCGCTAAGTCGAGACAGCTGAACGATAATCTGGACTGCCGATGCAATTTGTTCCCTTATAGCTTTTTCCGGCAGTTCAGTTCCTGCCATAATAACCATTGTAGTCAATCGTGAAATACCGTCTTTCGGAGAATTCGCATGAATTGTGGTCATTGAACCGTCATGGCCGGTGTTCATCGCCTGAAGCATATCAAGAGTTTCTCCTCCCCGGCACTCGCCGACTACAATACGGTCAGGCCGCATCCTGAGCGCATTGATAACCAAACGCCGTATCGGCACTTCCCCTTTTCCTTCAATAGAAGGCGGCCGCGATTCAAGGCGCACTACGTGTTTTTGAGGAAGCTTAAGTTCCGCGGAATCTTCAATTGTAACAATTCGTTCATCGGAAGGAATAAAGGATGAAATAACATTTAAAAGAGTGGTTTTACCCGACCCGGTTCCGCCGGACACCACAATATTTTTGCGAAGCTGTACGCATATCCTTAAAAATTCGGCCATTTGATTGTTCAGCGCACCAAATTCAATAAGATCTTCAACAATCAATTTTTTATGCGAAAATTTTCTGATTGTCAGCGTTGGGCCCACTAAAGATAACGGTGGAATGATAGCGTTGACCCTGGAGCCGTCAGAAAGCCTTGCGTCAACTATGGGAGAAGATTCATCTACCCTTCTTCCTATCGGCGAAACAATACGGTCTATTACAGTCATAAGCTGATCGTTGGACAAGAAATGTTCGTCGGAAAGATAGATTTTGCCTTTTTTCTCAATGTATATTTCATGGGGACCGTTTACCATTATTTCGGTTACTTCAGTATCCTTTAGGAACTTTTCAAGGCATCCCAGCCCAAGCGCCTCATCAATTATTTCGTTTACTATCCGTTCTCTTTCCTCGCGGCTTAAAGAAACTTCCTGACGAGCAATTATTTCCTGTATTGTTTTCCTTGTCATTTCTCTTATCTGGGCTGATTTATTCTTATCGGAAAATTCCTTGATGTCTATTTTCTTTGCCCCAAACTCAGCCAGCAATTCTCTGTGGATCTTTAGTTTTAAAGAATCAAAATTATTTTTCACTTCTTTTTCATCTTTTGATGGTCCTGTTTTTGAAATATTTGGCCCGGATTTTGTATCAATATAAATGCTGTTTTTAAGCAGGCTTTTGGCAAATTGTTTTATGGCGATTGAAAATTTGGAATGAGGATCAGCCGTTATTTGGGCAACGCCCTTATTTATTGAAGTGATTATCCCTTCCATATCGTAGGGGACTTCGCCAAAAATATCTATCCCTAAGTAATCGGCAATCTTTTTCCTGTCTATGGCGTTCTTTGAATCAATTGAAATATATATGCCTTTTGCAATTTGAATCGGAAAATGCCACTCGCCAAGTTTTCCTAAAAATGTTTTGGCATTGGGAAGAGAAATCATATGAGGATAGACAGAAATCAAAATAAGATTTGAAACTGCGCAAATGGAAGAAAGATTCAGGCCGTAATCATCAGGCATTAAAACTAGAGTGTAAGGAAAAACTTTAGAAAGCATCTTAAGGGCTTCGGATATTTTTTCAGGATTTAAATTACTTGCTTCACTTTTAGGAATGCCTTCAATAAAAGCTACCCCCGAGGAATGGAAAGGAATATATCCTTTTATAAGCGTCTCGTTTATATTTTCAAGCACTGACATTAAGTCCAAAATAGATTTCTCCGGCTTTATGCCGGTTAAATGTTCAATAGTTCCGTTTTCAGACATGCTAAGGTCAACAAAGACAATCTTTTCCCTTGATTGCTCCGCCAAAGCCATAGCCAGATTTACGCCCAAAGATGCCCTTTGCGAAATATCCTGGTTATCAAATAATGATATTATTTTTCCCATTTAATTTTCCTAGCGTTTAGCAAATAGCGTATTGCGGATAGAAAAATATTACACCCAAAAACAGTTTTCCTATTGAACCAAAAACTTAAGACTTTTGTCTTTTCCTATACGCTAAACCTGTCTGCCGCAGGCACGGCACTCTGCGCTATCCGCTAATTCATTTATTGTTTATATTTCTTTAGTATTGAAATTATTTCTTTTTGTTTTTTTTGCATATCCTGTAAATGCTGTGTGTTAGCTGAACTTTGAGAAGAAATCATTTCCTTGCTGATGTCAGCCATCTTCGCGCCCTTCACATTTATAATAGTTTCATCTCCGGCACCCCTGAGCAAAAGCTTAATTGTCCCTTTTTCCGAAGCAAGAGCTAGAAGCTCCCCTTCTTGAGAGTTTACAGAAAATGAAACAGATATACTATCTGATACTGATTGTTCATTTGATATCATTTCTTTACCTTTTTCAGCTTTCGGGATAACGCTTCCTAAAACTGAATCTCCGACTGAAAGGACTAATACATTCTGCAATAAAGTAAGAGCTATCTGCTGCTGTTCCGAAGATTTATCCTGATATTCAAATATCCCTATTATATCCACGCGGTTCCCTGGTTTGATTATACCGTTTACCACTCTTGAGTCCAAGGGAATGGTTATTGCACGCTGCGCGGTAGGAATAACCGCAGATATTCCTGTTTCAATCCCAAGCATTGAAAGTTTTGTTGTAATAATTTGTTCCCCTTGTTCAATTGGCGCAACAGCCATAAACAAATATCTTCCATCAGAAGTTCGCAAATCCTTTATAGATTGTAGTGCCTTGGGCTGAATATATTCTTTAGGAACCAAAGTCTCCTGAACCATAGTTTCGTCAATAAACGCGCCCTGATTAATATATTGTTTTGAAATCAATACTTTTACCTTTTGAGCGCTTATTCTGTAAGTACTTTCAACAGATACGAGATAAAGTCCTGTAAACATGGCAGCTATTACTCCCAACAAAACCGCAATCAAAAGCTGTTTTTTCATTTTTTGCTCCTTTTTACCCCGTTAGAAACAGCCTAACAGAAGCTTGTTTAAAAAATTTTGAAACGCAACTTACTCTTCTTTCCTTTACATCCTGCTTTCTCTCCCTGTTTTACTGTTTCTAACGGGGTTAACTTATTATTTTAGCTTCTTGCCCGCACTTATTACATTTACCTTTATCAAAATTTTTGAAATGTGTTGCGTAACCCTGTCTTTCTATCAAAACACCCCCGCACTTATCGCACAACGTATTTGAGTAGTTAAAATCATTTACATTCCCGATATAAACATATTTTAAGTGTTTTTTCGCGATTTCGTAAGCTTCAACCAGCGTTTTCTTTTCAGTAGGAGGAGTATCAAGTTTATATTGAGGAAAATATCTTGAAAAATGTAAAGGTATTTTATTGTTAAGCGATGCTATCCACTTAACCAAGTTTTCAATCTCTTCCTTGCTGTCGTTTTCTCCGGGTATGATAAGGTTGGTGAGTTCAATGTGAACGTTCTTTTTTAAACACGTTTCAACGGTTTTTAAGACTGGTTCAAGATGGCCGCCGCACATTTTTTCATACGACTCATCATTAAAAAACTTGACATCTATGTTTGCGGCATCAATATACGGCAAAAGTTCTTCCAATGGTTCTTGGTTAATATATCCGTTTGTTACAAGCACATTTTTCAACGATTTTTTTCGTGCCAGCTTTGACGTGTCTAGTATCCATTCAAAGTTTATCAATGGCTCATTATAGGTGTAGGCTATCCCTATGGATTTGTATTTTTGCGCTAAAACGACGGCTGCATCCGGCGAAAGTTCAGTTAAGGAACTGTCGTCAAAATCCGCCTGCGATATTTCCCAATTCTGGCAAAATGAGCAGCGAAAGTTACAGCCAATTGTTCCAACGGAAAGAATTCCCTTCCCCGGATAAAAATGATACAGCGGTTTTTTTTCTATCGGGTCCATATTTATAGATGTGAATTTATTATAGGTCAGCGAATATAAAATCCCGTCAATATTTTTGCGCGCCCTGCATATTCCGGTTTTTCCGGGCATTATGTTGCAAGTGTGCGGGCACAAAAAGCACTTTACTTTTTTTGTCGTCATGTCCTGCAAAACCACATAAAGAGCCTGCTTCACTTGGTTGACTCCTTAATCCATTCAAGGTATTCCGGATTTCCCGCAATTATTGGCAAGGCAATAATCTCCGGAACTTCATAAGAATGATTTTTCTTCACTTCGGAAATAATTTTCTTGAAAAGACGTTTCCTGCTTTTCATTATCAGCATTATTTCATTTGATTTTTGGATTTTCCCTTTCCACCAGTAACGCGATGATACGCCTCTGACTAAATTTGCGCACGCCGTAAGCTTTTTTTCAAGCAATTGTTTTGAGATTTTTTCGGCTTCTTTTAGGTTAGCACAGGTGATAAATATAACTATATTTTCCATTTTTCAATTCTTACAGTATGCCTTTAATGGACATTTTATGCAATTCGGCCTTTTTTTGCAATGTTGTTTGCCAAGCGCCACAAACAGGGCATGGTATTCTTTATACAACTCAACCGATTCAGGCAAATTATTTTCAAAAAAGTTCTTGATAAAACCGTAATTAATATCTTTAAACCATCCTAACCTTTGGCCAATCCGCACAGTATAGGCATCAACAACAAAAGTCAATTTATTTCCGGCATATAACAACATTGAATCGGCTGTCTCTGGCCCAATTCCTTTTAAAGAAAGAAGTTCATTGCGAGCTGATTGTGGAGATTTAGTAAAAAAACTGCCTATATTGGAATCATAACTTTTTACAAGCCATGTTGCAAAATCTTTCAATCGGCCAGCCTTCTGGTTATAATATCCTGACGGCCGAATCAATAAGGCAAGTTTTTTATTAAAAATTTTGGCAATTTTATTTATATCAATGAGCTTTTTTCTATTCAGGTTTTCTATTGCTTTTTCTACATTTTTCCAAGCTGTATTTTGAGTAAGTATGGCTCCAAGGCAAATTTCAAATCTTTCTTTTCCAGATAAAACTTTTTGTTTACTTTTATTGTGATATCCCGGGGTAATTTTCCCTATTTTGGTTGTGGGCCACCAACCCTGTTTTCCGAAAAATGACTCAAGTTTTTTGTATGCTTCGATAGGCTTGATTGACAATTTAAGCTACCTTTCTTCTTCAGGGTAATTTTTTGCAAATTCTATATATTCTTTTGCGCTTCTTTTAATAAGTTCTATTTCTTCGGACGTAAGTTTGCGTTTAATTTTGCCGGGAACACCCAAAATAAGATGGCCTTCCGGGACAGTAGTTTTTTCTGTTACAACCGTTCCCGCGCCAACTACACAATTTTTTGATATTTTACATCCGTCAAGGAGGATAGAACCCATTCCGATCACACAATTGTTTCCAATCGTACAACCGTGCAATACTGCATTATGACCAACAGTAACTTCTTCGCCTATTATCACTGGTAAATCGTAGTTAACGTGGAGCACCGCGCCATCTTGAATGTTTGAGTTTTTCCCGACTATAATTTCCGCGATGTCTGCCCGCAAAACTGCCCCGGGCCACACAGAAACATTTTCGTGGATTTGTACTGATCCTATAATAGTAATATTTTTCCCGATTATTTTTGCGGAAGGATGAATCTTAGGTGATTGTCCTTTGTAGGCTAGAATCATAAAAAAACTGGCTACCAGCCACCGGTGACCGGTGACCAGTAAAAACAAGTCAACAACCGGATCTATGGTTTGCTGGTTGCTGGTAACTGGTTACGTTTTTTATTTAAGGAGGTAGACCAAAACTGCTTTTTGAACATGTAACCGGTTTTCTGCCTGGTCAAAAACTACCGAATTCGGCCCGTCCATAACCTCGGCAGATATTTCTTCCCCTCTGATGGCAGGCAGGCAATGCATTACAATACAATCTTTTTTGGCCAAGTTTAATAAATTTTTGTTTACCTGATAACTCTTAAACGCTTTGAGCCTCTCACTGCGCTCGTTTTCTTCGCCCATTGAAGTCCAAACATCCGTATATATGATGTCCGCGCCTTCAACAGCTTTTTGCGGATTGTTGTTTATTTCAATTTTTGCTCCGGTTTTTTTGGCTATAGCCTCTGCCTTTTTTAGTAAAATCTGATTTGGGCTGTAACCATCAGGCCCTGAAATAACAAAATTGCATCCCATAAATGCGCACGCTCCGATCAGCGAATTTGCCATGTTATTCCCGTCACCCACAAAAACTATTTTTATTTTTTTGAAATCTTTAAAATTTTTCAGTTTCTTTTTTTCCATTATTGTAAGCATGTCACCAAGCGCCTGGCAAGGGTGCTCAAGATCAGTTAAACCGTTTATTACCGGCATGCTTGACCCTCTTGCAAACTCTTGAACATCGCTGTGTTTGAATGCCCTTATAACGACACCGTCAAGATATCTGGAAAGAGTTTTAGCTGTATCGTGCAGCGTCTCCCCTCTTTGCCTCTGGAGGTTTTGAGCCTGCAAAATAAGCGGATACCCTCCAAGCTGATACATTGCCACAGCAAACGAAACGGTCGTCCTTGTGGAAGGTTTTTCAAATATTAATCCAAGCGTTTTCCCTGACAGGATATTGTTATACTTTTTGCTATTTTTAATAGCAGCAGAAAGCAATAACAGATTTTTAATCGCTTTTTCATTTAAATCGTAAATAGAAAGCAAATGTTTTGTCATTCTCAGGTCCTTAATAATTTGTTGAATCACTGTAATCTTTTTGAATCTGTGTCATGCCCTAGGCAGATCCCCTCCCAAGGCGGGCAGGAGCCTTGGGCTGATAATCTAGATATCAAAAGATGTCTAAAAAAACAAAAATCCTAGGGTATGTTCAACCTTAGGACTGGTTTATTGTAATAAACTTTTAGAAAAATGTAAACCCCGTTAGATAACTTTTAAGATCAACTCTCAAACAACTTTTTTAGCGCTGAAGTGACACATTTTATTTTATCTTTAACAGAAAATCTTTATCTAACGGGGTAAACCTCCAGATTAAATAATTTTTTTTACACCTATTTAAGGTAAGCACTCAAGTACTTTCCGGTATAAGACCGGGCGTTTTTAACTATGTCCTTGGGAGAACCTTTAGCGACTATTTGTCCGCCTTGTTCTCCTCCTTCAGGGCCAAGATCTATAATCCAGTCAGCAGTTTTTACTACTTCAAGGTTATGTTCAATAACTATAACGGTATTTCCGGCATCTACAAGCCTATGTAATACGTTCAAAAGCTTTTCTACATCGGCAAAATGCAGCCCGGTAGTGGGTTCATCAAGAATATATAAAGTTCGCCCGGTAGATCTTTTTGAAAGCTCGGTGGCTAGTTTAACGCGCTGAGCTTCCCCGCCTGAAAGAGTTGTTGCCGGTTGGCCAAGCTTGATATAGCCAAGGCCGACATCGTTTAACGTTGAAAGTATTCGTTTAAGCGCCGGAATATTTTTAAAGAATTCTGACCCTTCTTCAACGGTCATATTTAATACTTCGTCAATATTTTTACCCTTGAATTTGATTTGGAGAGTTTCTTCATTGAACCTTTTTCCGTTACATACTTCGCACCTAACATAGACATCCGCCAAAAACTGCATTTCTATTTTTAAAGTGCCGTCCCCCTGGCAGTTTTCACACCGTCCCCCTTTAACGTTAAACGAAAATCTGCCCGGCATATAACCCCTGGCTTTTGCTTCAGGAAGCTGCGAAAATATTTCTCTTATCGGGCCGAAAGCTCCTGTATAGGTAGCGGGATTAGATCTTGGGGTTCTTCCTATCGGCGATTGGTCAACAATTATCACCTTGTCTATATTTTCATATCCTGAAATTGACCGATGTTTGCCCGGAATTTCTTTTGATCCGTAAAGCTTTTGAGCTAAGGCCTTATAAAGGACTTCGTGGACCATTGTAGATTTACCCGAACCGGACACTCCTGTAATGCACACAAAAAGCCCCAATGGAATATCAATATCTATGTCTTTAAGATTGAACTGCTTGGCCCCCTTAATTTTGATTAATCTTTCAGCAGGAACTCTTCTTTTATCAGGTAATTTTATTTTCAGTTCGCCGTTCAGATATTGGGCTGTAAGCGATTTTTTTTCTTTCAATATTTTTTCAAGCGGCCCTTCCGCAACGACTTTCCCGCCGTGAATTCCGGCTCCGGGCCCTAAATCTATAATCCAGTCAGAAGTTCTGATAGTATCTTCGTCATGTTCTACAATAATCAAAGAATTCCCCAAATCGCGCAATTTAATCAAAGTATCTAAAAGTTTTTTGTTATCTTTTTGATGCAGGCCAATTGAGGGCTCATCCAAAACATAAAGGACTCCCGTAAGGCCAGATCCTATCTGTGTTGCAAGATGTATTCGCTGAGCTTCTCCGCCTGCCAAGGTTGAGCTTTCCCTGTCTAGAGTTAAATAACTTAAACCCACATTAGCCAAAAAAGCTAATCTAGAATTTATTTCTTTTAGTATCGGTTTACTTATTATTTTTTCCTTCTCTGATAAAGATAAACTGCTGAAATATTCCTGCGCTTTGATTACTGACATTTGGACAATATCATAAATTGATTTGTCGTTCAGAGTTATGGATAACGCCTCTTTTTTGAGCCTTTTCCCTTTACAAACCGGGCAAATTCTGCGCCTCATATATTTGTTGTAAATTTCTTCCTTAACATAATCCGACTCAGTCTCTTTGTATCTTCTTTCAAGGTTCTTGATTATCCCTTCAAATTCCCCGTCACCAAAAAGAACAATTTCCTGCTGTTCTCGTTTTAAATCCTTCCATTTTTTTTGTTTATCAATCCTATTTCTTGAACAGACATCTTCCAACATCTCGGCATAATAACCGCCCCAGGCATTTTTCCACCGATGTGTTCTGGTTGTTATGGGATTTGACCATGGAAGAAGGGCGCCTTCGGAAATTGAACGATTTTTGTCAGGAACTACAAGATCTTCGTCAATTTCAATTTTATTTCCCAGCCCCGTGCATTCAGGGCAAGCGCCGTATGGTGAATTAAAAGAAAATAACCGCGGTTCTATCTCGGGCAGGCTGATACCGCAGTCAATACAGGCAAAATGTTCGCTGAACATTCTTTCTTTCGTACCGTTTTGGTTCTGGATTAATACTGTTAAAAGTCCCTTTGATTCTTTAAGAGCTGTTTCTACGGAGTCAGCAATTCTTGAGCGTGAATTACTTTGTATTTCAATCCTGTCCACAATAAGCTCTAAAGTGTGTTTTTTGTAACGGTCAAGCTTTATTTTTTCTCCCAAATTATATAATTTGCCGTCAACTCTGACACGTGAATAACCGGCTTTTTGCAATCGCTTGAAAAGTTCATCATAAACTCCGATCCTGCCTCTCACTAAAACAGCCATTACCTGAATTTTAGTCCCGTTAGGGAGCTTCATTATTTCATCAATTATCTGCTGGGCAGATTGGGGTTTTATTTCTTTTCCGCATTGATAGCAATGAGGTTTGCCTATACGGGCAAAAAGAAGTCTTAAATAATCATATATTTCAGTTACTGTTCCAACCGTAGAGCGCGGATTGTGCGACGGGGTCCTTTGTTCTATTGAAACCGCAGGAGAAAGCCCTTCAATAATATCCACGTCCGGCTTATCCATAAGCTCAAGGAACTGACGGGCATATGCCGATAACGACTCAACATAGCGCCTCTGGCCTTCAGCATAAATGGTATCAAACGCAAGGGAAGATTTGCCCGAACCTGACAAACCAGTGATAACAACCAGTTTATTTCTGGGTATTTCAATATTTAAGTTCTTTAGGTTGTGCTGCCTTGCGCCGCGAATTACTATTTTATCCAATTGTTTTTTCCTCTTATTATAAAAATAAATATTTTCAAATACTTTGTTGATTTAAGCTGCTCAGTTCAGATTCGCACCGTCCGCCAATGGCGGAGGCAGGGAAAACCCCCGACTTTTTTACGGGAATGAATGCGAAGATGAACCCGCCGACTCCTGAGACTGTGTCATAATTGCTAAAATATATCCCTGATGTCATTCTGAATTTATTTCAGAATCTAGCATCCCGACGATAATGAGATCCTGAACCAAGTTCA
>JAPLKN010000015.1 GCA_026388075.1 Elusimicrobiota bacterium | reverse complement strand
CCCACCAGATATTTCCCAAAAGATTTTGAAAATTAATTCCTAAAGCTATTTCCTTTGTAATATTGCCCAAAAAACCCATATCAAGAGAAATACCATGGCCGTCTGATAAATTAGTAGATGGGACATTGTTTTCTATTCTTGCCTCAGCAATTCTACCCGATAAATAAGATATATTTAAACCCGTCATTATTCCATTTTCGGCTTTATGTGCTGCAGATATGGTATAGGCATTTATTTTTATTTCTGTTGTTTTCCAGTCATTTCCGTTTGTTTCGCGAATAGTCATATCGGATAAAGGCCTAAAAGAAAATGAACCTTTACCGCTTGTAAGAGCAAGCAAACAAAGGCCGGAATTGCTTATAGGATCATTAAGAAATAATTTATCTTTTGAAAGGTCCCCCTGCCGGCCGGCCTCCATAGTAATACTAAGAATATTCGTATCCAAATAGTTTAAACCCGCGGGATTAAAATATAATGCTGAAGGATCATCAGCAACGGATGTAAAAGCAAATCCCATCCCCATTGCTTTAGCCCCCGGGGCAAAACCATCGTATGAATAAAAAAGTGTCGGCGCCATTTCAGATGAAGCATGAATGATTCTAGAATTCAATCCTGCAAGAATAAAAATAATAAAATTCAAAAACACTACTTTAGAGATAAACTTTATTGATTGTTTATTTTTCATTAGTCTTCTCCATAATATTTTCTATTTGCCATTTTCTATTACAGTCCCTATACCAATAAATCCAATTACATCATCGCCGTCCGTGGCTACCGCTCCGCAGAAATAAAAAGGAATTGAGCTTCGGTCTTTAGATAAAAACTTTATTTTAGATTTTTCAAAACTTCTTTTTTCATTTATTGTCTGCCACGCAATACCGAATACTCTATCATCTTCATGCAATATCTTTTTTACATTTTGGCCTAAAAGTTCTTCTTTTGTATATCCGAGCAAATCAAGCAAATTCCTGTTTGCATAAAGAATTTTCTGATCCGTACCCAAAAGAATTATTATATTTGGAAGCATTGAGATAATTGTTTCTGCGGCAATATTTGGAGTTACTGCCATAATTCTATATTTTGTGATCGCATTTACAATCATCATTGACATGATGACTGTAAAAGATGTTGCCAACGGCAAAACTTTTATTCCTATGCTTGGTAAAAAAATATTTGTTATCAAACCTCCCGTTATGGGTAATAGGCTTGCAAAAAACATCCATTTCCCCTGAAGTTTTTCTCTTTTGCTTTGCGAATTTTTCCAGGCATCATAAAAAAGCCATAATATGCCCAAAAAAATCGGATAAGCATAAAATGCATATATATTTAAAAACGGGCCATAAATAATTGTCCTTGCTCCATCTAAAAGCAAAGGTTGAGTATCAGTTATAAAAAGCTTACTAAACCACGTAAAATATATTACTACAAATGCTGGAAGATAAATAAAGGCATATATTAGTTTATTCTTTAGAATTTTTCTTTCTTTCGGAAAAAGTAAAGCAAAATTCAAAAAAATAGGAGCAATAAAAGCTACCCCCGTCCAAGTAATTTTGGCAAAAAGCAGCCCGTTTCCGGGCGATCCAGTATTTCTTAAAGCAAATTCAAATATGTCCCAAATAATGCATGATATTACCAGCATCGAAAATATGCGGCTAATTCTTTTTCTGTAATCCTGAGTCAGAATTAGCATTAAAACATAGACGTTGAATAAAAAAGCTATAAAAGTTGGCAAACTGATAATTTTTATTTCCATAATATTTTTATTATTCTGTTACAAGAGTTGTAAATTATGAAGGCGGCTATAAACACCTTCATTCTTAAGAAGTTCGTGATGATTGCCTTGTTCAACGATAATTCCTTTGTCAAGAACAATAATTCTATCAGCTTTTTTTACTGTTGCAAGTCTATGGGCTATAATTATAACTGTTCGATTAACCATCAATGTCTCAATAGCTTCCTGCACTAATTTTTCTGATTCGGCATCTAAAGAACTTGTTGCTTCATCCAGAATCAAAATCGGCGGATTTTTTAACATTGCACGAGCTATTGAAATTCTCTGCCTTTCCCCTCCTGAAAGTTTTATTCCTCGTTCCCCGATCATAGAATCATAACCTTGAGGCATTTTCATTATGAATGAATGAGCGTTTGCGGTTATAGCAGCTTTAATTATTTCATTTTCGTCTGCATCTTTTTTTCCATATGCAATATTAAATTTCACAGACTCATTGAATAAAAATACTTCCTGAGTAACAACCCCAATTTTAGAACGAAGTGATCCAAATTCCATATTTTTTATATCTTGGCCGTCTATAAGAATTCTGCCTTGTTGAGGATCATAGAACCTGAGCAGAAGATTTATTAGCGATGTTTTTCCGGAACCCGAAGGGCCTACAATAGCAACGATTTCTCCCTTTTTGATGCTAAGACTTAAATTAGAAATAACTTCATGTTTTGCTATATATGAAAACATAACATTTTCATATCGTATTTCAGATTTAAAGTCTTCGATTTTAATTGCATTTTCATTTTCAATAACAGTGGGTTTATGGTCAAGTATTCCAAAAATCCGTTCTGAGCTCGCAAAAGATTGTTGGATTAACGTATTTGTTTGAGCAAAATTTCTTATGGGTGCGTATGCGCTTGCAACCGCTCCTAAAAATGAAAGAAATGCACCTGACGACCATACTCCTTTTATCACATCGTTTCCCCCATACCATAGCACAAAAGCGATTGCCACAGAACCGATAAACTCCATCGTTGGGCTTGATCTTGCATCAACCCTGTTTAGTTTCTGCTGAGCATGGTAATACTTATAGTTTTCTTTTGCAAAGCGTTCTAATTCGTTTTTTTCTTGCAAAAATACTTTAATTATATTTATTCCGTTTAAACTTTCCTGCAACGATAAATTAAGCTCAGCCATTTGTTTTTGACCTTCACGAGATGCATTTCTCATCTTTCTTGCAAATTGACTTAAAGGTATACCCGCGACTGGAAAAATTATTAATGATATTAATGCAAACTTCCAGTGAAGATAAAATAGAATTCCTATCATTACAATTATTGTTAACCCATCCCTTATAAGCATCAGAGGAACTCTAAAAATAGCGCTTTGAAGCAGCATTACATCGTTTGTAACTATGGACATAATTCTTGCTGATGAAGTATTTGTATAAAAATCATGAGAAAGAGTAATAACTTTTTCATAAAGTTCATCCCTTATTTTCCGAATAATATTTTGGGTAATATAATATAAAAGATAATTTTGGCCATATCCTGCTATGCCTTTAATTGCAAAAACAACAGGAATTAGGATAACCACCCAGTAAAGTATATGAAGGTCTTTACTTATGAATATTTTATCAAAAATAGTTTTAATGAACCACATCGTTGCGCCGGCAAAAGCAGAAAAAATTGCCATGCAAAATGATGCTAAAACAAAACGAGGTATAAACGGAATAAAATATTTAATAAGTCTTTTATGATTCATGATTTTTATTCTTCAAGTATTATTTTTGCTGCTCTATCGCTAACGCCAGGATTTCCCAATATCTTTCTTAACCCAAGTAATTCATTTTTAGTTTTACTCATCATTTCTGAGTCGTTTATCATGGAAATCACTTTTTCGGAAATTATTTGTGGATCTGCTCTGGATTGAATAAATTCGGGAATTAACTCTCCCCCTAAAAGAATATTTGCCATTGTTATATATTTGACCTTAACAAGCAGTTTGGCAACCCAATAATTAAACCAAGATACTTTATAAAACACAACCATGGGTATACCCAATAAAGCATTTTCTAGGCTGACTGTTCCAGAAGTTGTTATTGCAAACGTAAGTTTTGCTCTTTCAAGATAGTTGTCGGAATTAACAATTTGAAAATCGCTTTTGATGACATTTTGAGGTGAATTATTCAAAAATATTTTAAATTTTGCATTTATTTTACTCTTAATAATTTTTGCTGTCTTTTCAAGTATTGGTAAGTGTCTTTCTATAACACTTTTTCTGCTCCCTGGAAAAAATCCTATGATTGTTTCCTTATTTGATTGTTTTGAAATTAAATTTTGATCTATTATATCAATTAGAGGATGTCCTACAAAAACTGTATCTAAACCTGTTTCTTTGTAAACTTCTTCTTCAAAAGGAAGAATGACGAGCATTTTTTTAACATATTTAGCTAATTTATTTATCCTGCTTCTTCTAGACGCCCATACTTGCGGACTAATGTAATAATAAGCTGGAATTTTATTCCTGCAAGCATATTCTGCAATATGAATGTTGAAACCATAAAAATCAACTAATATTACTTTATCCGGTTTATTGTTTTTCCAAATATTTTTTATTTTATTAAAAACTTTTCTTAGAAAAAAGTAATGCTTAAACGGGGCGGTAAAACCAAATGCGCTCAGGCAGCATATATCCTGTAAGAAATTATCAGAAACTTGTTCAAGATTTCTTCCTCCCAAACTGGTAATAATAATTTTGGGATCGATTTTTTTAATTGATTTAGATAAATTTGCTGCGTGAAAATCTCCTGAAATATCTCCTGCTGAAATGAATATATTTTTCGCCAAAATGTTCTCCTTAAAAAACCATATTTTTTAGAATTTCTAAAGCAAGTTCCATTGCATCTCGGCCATGTTCACCGGACACTATCGGTTTTTTCCCTTCATTTACACATGAAAGAAAATGGTCCAATTCTAAATATAAAGGTTCTTCGGGGCTTAGAATGGGCCTTATGATTTCTATATCCGAAAAACTTTTCACAATGTCTCTTTTTTTTCTGAATACCTTTAAGCTTTTGCCGGCATAATCTATGGAAATATAACTATCTGGCTGAAAAATCCTTATTCTTCTATATTTCTCCAGTGAAACCCGGCTTGCCGAGAGATCAGCTACACATCCATTGCCAAATTTAATTCTTACTTTTACTATATCCTCATTATCTGACAAAATCTTTGCCCCATGCGCTTCAAGGCTTGAGACTTTGTCTTTTACAAGAGTAAGTAAAATATCTAAATCATGAATCATTAGATCCAGAACTACCCCAATATGACTTGTTCTAGGATCATAAGGGCCAAGCCTGTCAACTTCAATAAGTCTTGGATTATTGATGTAATTTTGTGCGCTTACGACGGCCGGATTAAATCTTTCTACATGCCCAACTTGCAGTACTAAATTTTTCTTTTTAGAAATTTCTATAAGATCCTGAGCTTCTTTAATAGTTGATGTAAAAGGTTTTTCAACCAAACAATTAATACCAGATTCAAGCAAATCTTTGGCAATTTCGTAATGGTATGGGGTAGGAACAGCCACAACAGCTGCTTTAATAATATTTTTTATTTTTTCAGTATCAGAGAAGAAAGGAACTTTGTAAATAGATGCTATTTTTTCAGCACGCTTGATATCAGAATCAACTACGGCAATGAGTTCAGATTTTGGATGTTTTGAAAGGATTCTAGCGTGATGCTGTCCTAAAGATCCGACACCTATGACAGCTGTTTTAATTTTTCCCATTGAAATTCTTGATTATTGATATTATTTTTTCTAATTGTTTCCTAGTTAAAGACGGATGAACAGGAATAGATAGAACTTCATCTGCCGCTTTTTCTGCTTTAGGACAAAGTCCTTTTTGGAATCCGAGATTTTCATATAAAGGCTGGCTGTATATTACTCTTGGATAGTATATTCCGCAACCCACTTCGTTTTTTGTCAAATAATCCATTAATTTCTGTCTAATTTTAGAATTGACTCTAATTGTATATTGATGAAATACTGGATCGCATTTATTTGAAATATAAGGAATTTTCAAAAAACTGGTATCTTTGAGTCCTTCTGAAAGAATTGCAGCATTTTGTTTTCTTTTCTTATTCCAATCATTAAGATGAGACATCTGCACTAACCCGATCGCTGCTGCAATATTTGTCATGCGATAGTTGTAACCTAAAACGCTATGAACTGAATGTTCGCTTCTGCCATGATTTATTATTTGCCTGGATAACTTGTCTATTTCCGAGTTATTAGTTAGAACTATTCCGCCTTCACCTGTTGTTATATTTTTTGTCGCATAATAAGAAAACGCTGAAGAATCTCCGAATGAACCGACTTTCTTCCCATTATATTCTGCCCCATGAGCTTGAGCGCAATCTTCGATTAATATAAAATTATATTTTTCTTTGAGCTTTAAAAATGAATCCATTTCACATGGTAGGCCATAAAGATGAACTAATAAAATTGCTTTTATATCTTTATGCTTTTTAAAAGCTTCTTCAGCAGAATCCTTAGATAAATTATAAGTTTCAGGATCAATATCAGCAAAAACTGGTTCTGCTCCGCAGTAAAGAATACTATTTGAGGTAGCAATAAAACTAAATGGAGTGGTTAATATTTTATCGCCTTTCTTAATTCCGCAGGCCAATAGGGCAGTATGAAGTGCAGTGGTTCCATTAGATGTGGCAATCGCATATTGTGTTTTATTGTAATTTGCGCATTTTTTTTCAAATTCAGAAACATAACTGCCACTGGCAATGATTCCTGAATCTATAACTTCATTGACCAGTTTTTTTTCTTCTGCACCGAAAATAGGTTTAACTAATGGAATCATTTAATACCTTTAATACATTTTTATTATAAAGCTATTATTTTTATGCCATTACTATTCGCCAGGTTAATTAGTTCTTGTTTGTCTATCATTAGTGTTGAGCCCGCATCAATTGCTAATACCCAGACTTTATTTTCAATCAATGTCTTAATTGTTTGAAGCCCAATTACTGGAAGGTCAAATCTAAAATCCTGATTTGGTTTTGCAACTTTTACAACTACTGCATTTTCTTTCCCATAAAGAGCTGCTCGCTTGATGCATTCATTTGTACCTTCTATTGATTCTACTGCAAGCACTGCACCGTTTTTTACTACAACAGTCTGTCCTATATCTAAACCAGCAATTGCTTTTGCTATTTTAAAACCGAAATCAACATCTTTTTGTTCTTCTTTGGTTAGTTTATTACCAGAAATTAGTCCTTTTTTTGGCAATAGATCCTTAAGATATTCGTGAGAAGGAAGAAGCTTGATCCCTTCTTTTGCTAGCTCGTCTGCAATTGCTTTGAGTATAGTATCAGTCTTTTTGTTTAGGAGTTTTCCAAGCAGTTTTATTGCTCTTAAATCAAACTTCAGATTAGAAAAAAGCTGAGAATGCTTTACTTGTCCGGCCATTATAACTGATTCTATTTGCTCTTCATGTAATAAATCTATAAGTTTCTGAAATTCCCCAAGATGCAGCCAAATCATTTTATTTACAATTTTAGACAAGAAGGGATCGGTCTCTTCTTTTAAGCAAAACGCAATAACTTCATCACCGCTTTTCTTGATTTCCTGCGCAACTAAAAAAGGAAATCTACCATTTCCTGCAATCAGTCCAATTTTTTGAGCCATATTTAGATTTCTTCCTCCACAACTTCTTTACTTGCAGACCTGCAAATGCCTCTTTTAGAACTATGTATAAAATCTATCATTTCTTTAACTTCTGGCCGGGGATTCGTTGCTTCCAGCTGATCTAAAGCTTCTTGTATTGGTATCCCCGACAAAAAAAGAATTTTATAAGCCTCTTTAATTTCCTCTAAAGCTTCTCTTATCATATGGTGACGTCTTATACCAACAAGATTTAATCCTCTGGTTTTGGCTCTATCGCCTTGCACTTGCGTAAAAGGTAAAACATCTTGCGTCACAATAGATCCTCCTGCAATCATGGCAAGCCTTCCAATTCTACAAAACTGATGAACTCCTGCAAGCCCGCCCAAAACGGCATTATCACTAATTTCTACATGCCCACCTAAAGTTGCGGCATTTGCCAATATAACATCATTTCCTATTATGCAATCATGTGCAACATGTGAATATGCCATAAAAAGACAATTTGATCCTATAACTGTTTTTCCGCTTGCAGATGTACCGCGATTCAGAGTAACAAACTCTCGAATTTTACAATTAGGACCAATAAAAAGTTTTGTCAATTCTCCTTTAAACTTGAGATCCTGCGGAATTGTTCCAATTGATGCATGGTTAGATATCTGGCAATCTTCTCCGATCTCCGAGTTTTCAATTAGAGTATTAGAACCAATTTTTGTTCCAGATTTAATTAGCGAATTTTCACCAATTACTGTATAAGGTCCGATATCAACATCTTTTGCAATTTCAGCCGATTTATGAATAATGACTGTTTCATGAATCATCTTTTTTCCCTATTTTCCGAAAAACGAATATTAAACTAAGTTTGTAAATTTTTTTTTAATGGGCCTGAGCTCTTTTTTGTTATAAATAAACTCAATTCCTAAAGTTGCTCTTCTTTATTAAAGCGATTTGGCTTGCAAAAACCTCTTTTTGAAGTTTTTATAAAATCAATCATTTCTTTTACTTCCTGATGCAAATTCATTACTTCTAATTGGTTTAAAGCTTCTTTTAACGGAATCTTTGAAAAGAATAAAGTTCTATATGCAGATTTTATATCTTCAAGAGCATCCTTTACTTTTGGATCTCGCCTTATACCAACAAGATTTAAACCCATAACAACTGTTCTATGACCAGGACCAACTACCATAGTAAAGGGTAAAATATCCTGAGAAGTCCCTGTTCCGCCTCCTAACATCGCAAATTTTCCAATGCGACAAAATTGATGAACAACGACTATCCCGCCTAGAAAAGCATTATCTCCGACTTCAACATGCCCTCCTATAGTTGCAACATTTGCAAATGTAACATTATTCCCCACAATACAATCATGTGCTATATGTGAATAGGCCATAAAATAACAATTTGATCCGATAATGGTCTTTCCGCTTGCATCGGTACCCCGATTTAACGTAACGAATTCCCTTACTATACAATCGGATCCCAAAATAAGTTTCGTTGGTTCATTTTTATATTTGATAGATTGCGGAGCAGTTCCTATAACTGCGTAACTGTAAATTTGGCAATTTTCTCCAATTTCTGCGTTTTCAACAATCGCCCCCGAGTCAATTTTGACCCCTGATTTTATGATTGTATTTTCTCCAATTATAGCATAGGGACCTATCTCAACATCTTTTGCAATTTTAGCTGATGGATGAATTATAGCAGTATTGTGAATCATTTTTTCTCCTCTTTTTCAACTATACTAAACATAAATTCTGCTTCTGTCACCAATTCATTATTAACAAATGCTTCACCACGAGCTACTCCTCCCTTTTCACGTTCGCGCAAAACACCTATCTTGAATTCTAGGGTATCTCCCGGTACTACCGGCTTTCTAAATTTAACATTATTTATTGCCATAAAATATGCAAATTTACCCATTTTTTTTGGCTTTGATAAAAGCAATACACATGCCGTCTGGGCCATTGCTTCAATAATAAGAACCCCGGGCATAAGAGGATTTCCGGGGAAATGTCCTTGAAAATACTCTTCATTCCCGCTTACACATTTATACCCTTTCGCTGTCTTTGTATCATAATTAACTATTGCTCTATCAATCATTAAAAAAGGGTACCGATGAGGAATAATTTTCTTAATTCCCTCAATATCAAATTCAATATCTTTCACGGTATTACTATCCATTTTTATGCCTCCAAGATTAATCAACAAATAAACCACCAACTTTTGCTAATTCTTTTGTAAAAGACACATTATGATTATGCCCGCTCCTGACCGCAACTATATGAGCCTTTATTGGTCTCCCTATAAGGAATAAATCACCTAACAGGTCAAGCGCTTTATGACGGACAAATTCATTTTTAAATCTTAAAGGTTCAGGATTATGGATGTCTTTTAATCCCACAACAATTGCATTTGAAAGGTTTCCGCCTTTTGCCAGCCCCTTGCTTCTTAAAGCTTCTATTTCATAATCAAAACAAAAAGTTCTTGCAGGAGCAAGTTCCTCTAAAAAAGTTTCTGCATCTATTTTCAATGAAATCTGTTGTTCCTTTATCAGTGGATGGTCATAGTTAACTTTGCAGTCTAAAGAAAAATCATTTGATGGGTAGGCAATAAAAGTGGTTTTATCTGACTGATAGGTAACAGGTTGATTAACAACAAAGTAATTCTTTTCTTCATTTTGTTCTTCTATCCCCGCTTTTATTAAAATGTCAGCAAACGGCTTTGCACTACCGTCCATTATTGGTGGTTCGTTATTATTGATAAGTATTTCAAGATTATCTATTCCAAGCCCTGAACAAACAGCAAGTATATGTTCAATAGTATGCACTTGTCCTGTGCCATTAGCTATAGTTGTTCCCCTAACCGCAGTACCTGATACATACCTGATTATTGCGTTTATTACTGGTTTATCTTGCAAATCTATACGCACAAATTTTATTCCAAAATTCTCAGGAGCAGGCTTAAATATTACTCTGCTTTTGTTTCCGGTATGAAGTCCTATGCCTTCTATCGAGACTTGTTTTGAAATTGTTTTTTGTTTTTCCATATTATTATAATTATATTAGTTATTTTTTTCTTTAGCACTCAGTTTTTTATAATGCTCATACATTTCAGGCAACTTACTCATAATCGCTAGCTTTTTCATTTCTTCTTTAGGCGGCCTGGCCGGAAATCCAAAAACAACTTCTTTGGGTTTCATGTCACTGATTACACCTGCTCCAGCAGCAATAGTTGCTCCGTCACCGATTTTAATATGGTCAGAAACTCCTGATTTCCCTCCAAAACGAACAAAGCTACCTATTTTGGCTGAACCTGAAATCCCTGTCTGAGCAACAATTATACAATGACTTCCTATTTGTACATTATGGGCTATTTGTACAAGATTATCAATTTTTGTTCCCTTGCCTATTATGGTTTTTCCCGTTGAAGCACGGTCTATTGAAACATTTGAACCTATCTCAACATCATCACCAATTTCTACTCCTCCAATCTGAGGAACTTTAAAATTCCCTTTTTCATCCGGCATAAAACGAAATCCATCAGAACCGATAACAGTTCCTGAATGAATAATACAATTGTTCCCTATCGTTGTATTTTCTCTAATTGTAACATTTGGATAAATCAAACAGCCGTGCCCTATTTTGGAATCAGCCCCAACAAAACAATGTGCTAAAATCCTAGTTGAATTTCCAATATTTACTTCATTCCCAATTATCGCATATGGACCAATTATAATATCATGACTCAACCTTACATTTTTTCCTATAATCGCAGTTGAATGAATCCCTTTTTCTATTACAGATTTTTTTTCCTTTTCTAACATCGTTAAAATCTTTGCGAATGCTAATTGCGGATTTTTTACTATTATAATCGTTTGTTTTAAACCTTCTACCTTTTC
>JAPLKN010000014.1 GCA_026388075.1 Elusimicrobiota bacterium | reverse complement strand
TTTCTCTCAAATCTAAGACGCACCCTCATAACTGTTCTTTGAGAAATAATATTTTCACGTTTGTATTTTACGGGAACAAAAGATTTTTCTTCAACATCAATCTCTCCCTTTTTTTCATCTAAACCTTTCTTATATTCCTTTAAAAGATCCTCTTTGCCGATGCCAAAATCAAGGTGGTCCCAAGGAAAATGCTCATTTTCGTTTCGTTGCCGGTAAATATAAAAGGCATAGTCTATTTTTTCTTCTTCAAAAGAGGCTTTCCATAAACTAAATTCAAATTGCTCTTTCCACTGGTCAAACCTTGCTCCTTTTTGCCATGCTTTATAGATGACTTTTGAAAGGCGCCTGTCACCGCGAGCTAAAACCGCTTCAAGAATACTCGGTTCAACAAAGCCGCTTTTTATTGATGCCGGCAATATTTTCTTAAGTTTATACATTTTTTCTTTTAAATTTTCTTCTTTTTCCATAGCTGCCCACTGAAAAGCAGTTTGAGCTTTAGGAACAAAATAGGATAATGCAATATTGAAATTGAATCTCGGAACCTGTTTTTTGATATAGCGAATAAGATTATTTATACCTTCTATATCTTCGTTTGTTTCAGTAGGAAGGCCCAACATAAAATAAAGTTTAACGTTCTGCCAGCCCATAGAAGAAGCAAGAAGCAGGGTTTCAATAATATTCTTATCAGAAAGATATTTCCCTATAACATTTCTTAATCTTTCAGTACCTGCTTCCGGAGCAAAGGTAAGATTCGTTTTTTTGTTGTAATCAAGATTTTTTGCAATTTCCAGCGAAAATTTTTCGCATCGCAGCGAAGGCAAAGAAACATTAATTCTTTTTTCGCAAAATTGGTTATGGAATTCCGAAAGAACCTCATTTAAATCCTTGTAATCTGTGCATGAAAGAGATGAGAAAGAAATTTCTCCAAATCCTGTATTAGAAATACTTTTTGAAGCAAAATCAATAACCTGTTTCGGGGTCCGGGTCCGCCATGGAAAATAATATTTTGATGCGGAACAAAACCTGCATTTTCTCGGGCATCCTCTGGCTATTTCTATGTTTATCCTGTTATGTATCGTTTCCATATAAGGAACAATCTTTTCGGTTGGGACAAGCGCGTTTTCAAGCTTTACTGTACTTTTATAGACTTTATCGGGGACACCTTTTTTATTCGGCAGCACTGATTTTATTGTGCCGTCCGAATTGTAATCAACATCATAAAATGATGGCACATAAATACCTTCTATTTTTGATAAATCTTCTAAAAGTTCTTCCTTTTTTCTGGATGCAGATTTTAATTTTCTAACAGTATCAATAATTTCAAGCATTGCTTCTTCCCCGTCTCCCAAAACAAATGCGTCAAAAAAATCCGCTAAGGGTTCGGGGTTTAGAGTCATGGGTCCCCCGCCTATAACCAGAGGAAACATTTCTTTTCTATCTTTGGCATAAAAAGGAATTTCAGAGAGATGAAGCAAATTTAGTATGTTTGCGGAGCATAATTCATATTGAAGGGTTATGCCTAAAATATCAAATTTTTTAATTGGTGTTCTTGTTTCAAGGGAAAAAAGGGGTATATTTTTCTGGCGCATCAAATTTTCCATATCGGGCGCGGGCAAGTAGCATCTTTCAGCGAAGCTTGAATCTTTTCGGTTTATTATGTGGTAAAGAATTTCAAGCCCGAGGTTAGACGCTCCTACCTCATACAGATCCGGAAAACACAAACAAACAGAGGTGTTGTCTTTTGAAAAGTTTTTTCTATGGGAGTTCCATTCTTGATTTATGTATCTGACAGGTTTTTGAACCAAAGGCAGGATATTTTCTATTTCAATTTTATTTTCCATTTCTAATTCTCGATTTCCTTTTCCTGTAGTCAATAATTATTCTTTTAATCGCCCAGTAACTGAATACGGCAACAATTAATGAAATTATTGTATTTCCAACAAGATAGATTATTGCCAAATCACCAAAATTATGAAAAATGCTTTTATCCTTAATCGCATTTAATACGAAATTATATTTTTTGGAAAAAATAATTCCCCCGACAAAAGCGCTTAAAATCCAAAAAAGGGGAGTTGTTAAAGGATTCATAATTATGAAAGCCCCCAGTATTGTGGCAACATAATTTAGCCTAAATATCCATGAAAGAAATACAGCCAAAATCCCTCCGAGCCAAAATGTCGGGAAAATGCCGATAAACGAACCAATAGCAAATCCCATTGCAATTTTATGCGGACTGTCATTAATCCTTAACAATTTAAAATACGCGAGTTTAATTGATCGTAAAATATTATTTATCATTTTGGATTTTTAAACGGAATTCCTAGTTAGTAAATCTGCGAATTT
>JAPLKN010000013.1 GCA_026388075.1 Elusimicrobiota bacterium | reverse complement strand
ATTATCCAAAATATTAAGACTGATATTAAAATAAAAATAGAAAATATTTGCCCCTGTGAAAAACCCAAAACAAATACGCCTCTGTCATCCCCCCTGAAGAATTCAAGAATAAACCGGGACAGGCCGTAAAGCAAAAAGTAAGTTAAAAATATTTTTCCATTTGAGGGTTTTTTCCTATCATAAAAAATCAATATTAGAAATATTAAAAGGTTTATTAGCGCTTCATAAAGCTGGGCCGGATGCAAAAAAGTATTTAATGGAGCAAGGCTTTCTTTGTCAGTAAATTTTACTGCCCAAGGCAGTGTACAGCCCTTTCCGTAGCAGCATCCCGCAAGGAAACATCCGATCCGCCCAAAAAAATGGCCTAAAGCTAATGCCGGCGCTGAAATATCGGCAATTGTAAAAAAGTTCAATTTTTTAAAATAAATATATGAAACTGCTGTTATAAAACCGAAAATCAAACCGCCGTAAAAAACCATCCCGCCTTCCCAGATTTTAACGATATTTAATAGATCCTTTGAGTAATAAGTCCAATTAATTAAAACGTACCATATCCTGCCGCCGAGAATACCCGCAAGCACTGTATAAAAAAATAAGTCTATAATTATATTTTCCGGTATATTTTTTTGTTTAGCTTTATAAAGCAGAAATGTTAAAGCAGAAAAAAAACCTAAGGCAAGCATAAACCCGTAAGAGTGAAGGGTAAAATTTCCAATTTTTAATATGGCCGGAAACATTTTAAATTTCCTTTATCTTATTTTTCTCTTTTGAGGAAAGAGCACTAATTAACAGGATTATTCCGCCTATTGTTATACAGGAATCGGCAAGGTTGAAGGCAGGCCAGTGATAAGTTCCGATGTAAAAATCTAAGAAATCAACAACATAACCGCGAAAAAGACGGTCAATGAGATTTCCAATTGCTCCTGAAAAGATCAGCAGAAGAGATAAATTAACCGTCTTAGATATGTTTTCAATATTTTTTAAATACCATGAAACTAATAACGAAAGAATTACAACAGTGAATATCAGGAAAAAAATATTTGACCCTTGAAATAAACTGAATGCTATTCCTGTATTAGTTACATAAGTTAATCTAAAAAACGGCAAAATCTCAATACTTGAACCGACTAAAAACGCGGAACTGATTATATATTTGGTCAGTTGATCCAATAAAATTAGCAAACAAATTAAAACTATTGATCTTTTCTTCAATTTTTTTCCTCTCAAGTTCTTTTTTTACCGATTACCGTTTCACACCTCGGGCAAAGATCTTCATCACTAACATCTTTTATATATCTCCAGCATCTCGCACATTTTTTAAATGAAGATTTAGAATTTGCGCGGATTTGAGTTTCCGAGATTTTATCGGATGGCAGCAAGGTTATATCCCACGTCCCAAAAACCATAGGAAGAATTTCTTTGTTGGCAAATAGATATTCTTCCTCAGCGGTAAAAGAAATTTCAAGCGCAGCCTCAAGATTTGAACCGATAATTTTTTCTTTCCTCAAGTTTTCAAATGCCAGAAGGGCTTTTTCTCTCAAGTCAAGAAGCCTGTCCCATTTTTCTTCCACACTTTTATGCAGGTCAAATTCCCTATGAAATGAAGGATAAGGAGCAAGAAAAACCGATTGTTCAAAAGAGTCGCTTTTTTCTCTTAATTCAAGCCACGCCTCTTCAGATGTAAAAGAAAGTATAGGCGAAAGAAGCCTGATCAGAACTGATGAAATTTTTAAAAATGTCGTTTGCGCGCTCTTTCGCTGCAAGGAAGATGGTGAATCGCAATAAAGGCAGTCTTTTAAAGTATCCAGGTAAAATCCGCTTAAAAAAACCGTGCAAAATGTATTTATAGCTATAGATGATTTATGAAATTCATAATTTTCATAGGCGTCTTTAACCTGCAAAATTACGTCTTGAAGCCTGTCCAGTGCAAATTTATCAATTTCCGTTAAATTTTCGTAAGGCAATGCGTTCGGAATAGAAAAATCGTTAAGATTGCCTAAAAGAAATCGGATAGTATTCCTTATTTTTCTGTAGGTATCCACCAGCCCGTTTATTATTTCGGGAGATATCCTGATATCTTCACGGTAGTCGCTTGTTGCAACCCAAAGCCTTAAGACGTCTGCACCGTATTTTTTTATTATGTCATCGGGCGAAATTACATTTCCCAAGGATTTAGACATTTTCCTTCCCTCGCCGTCAACTACAAAACCGTGAGTTAGAACAGTCTTATAAGGCGGTGCCTTTCTTAAAGCAATCGCAGGAAGAAGTGATGTCTGAAACCAGCCTCTGTGCTGGTCGGATCCTTCAAGGTACATATCAGCCGGCCAGGAAAGTACCGGATAATTTCCGCTGGCAAGAACAGCTTCATGCGAAACGCCTGAATCAAACCAAACATCAAGGATATCCTGCTCTTTTCTGCAGTCAGTACTCCCGCATTTTACGCATTTTGTTTTAAAAATACTTGTTAATTCGCTGCAGGATTTTTCAAACCACACGTTTGAACCTTGTTCCGTGAAAAGTTTGGAGACATAATCAATCAGTTTATCGTCCAAAATCGGTTCATTGCACTTATCGCAGTAAAAAACGGGAATAGGAACTCCCCAAAGCCTTTGACGGCTCAAACACCAGTCAGGCCTTACTTCAAGCATGCCTGAAATTCTTTTTTCGCCGTACGAGGGCACCCATTTTACTTCTTTCACCTTTTCCAGCATTTTCTTTCTAAGGTCATCATGCTCAACGCTCATAAACCACTGAGGAGTGGCACGAAAAATAATCGGTTTTTTGCACCGCCAGCAGTGAGGATAAGAATGCACAATTTTTTCTTCATGCAGGATTTTCTTTTCTTCCTTAAGCTTAGCTATGATAAGCTCATTGGCAACAAAAACTTTTTTTCCTTCAAATTCTTTTACTTCTTCGGTAAAAGCTCCTTTATCATCAACGGGAGATATTATCGGAAGCTTGTATTTCAAACCGGCGATATAATCGTCCTGACCGTGGCCTGGGGCAATATGGACAACTCCTGTTCCGTCTTCAAAGCTGACAAAATCAGCTAAAATTCCTAATGAGTCCCGCTCAAGAACAGGATTTTTGCATACTATCCCTTCCATGTCCTTACCGACAAATTTATTTAATATCTCGTATTTTTTTGCGCCTATTTTTTCGCAGACTACGGGTAAAAGTCTTTGGGACAAAACAAGATACTCCGGTTCTTTCCCGTCAAATTCTATTTTTGTAAAACAATAATCGGCTTCAGGCATGAAAGCGAGGGCAACGTTTGCGGGAAGAGTCCATGGTGTTGTAGTCCAAATTAAAACCGACGGATTTTCATCTAAAGAAAAAGAAGCATTCTTAGGAAGCTTTGATATTTTGAATTTAACAAATATGGAATGTGAGGTATGATCGGCATATTCAACTTCTGCATCTGCTAAAGCAGTTTCGCAGTTTGGGCACCAGTAAACAGGTTTTTTCTGCCGGTAAATATATCCTTCT
>JAPLKN010000012.1 GCA_026388075.1 Elusimicrobiota bacterium | reverse complement strand
AGAATTCGTACAATTTATATGTTGATTCCATTTCATTTAAGAGCACAAAATCATTTGTTTTCCCGGCAAGATACTCAACAAACTCGTCCATTGAAAAGAATTTCGGCGAAAGATAAGCCGATGAAATCCTTAACCCAAGTTCCCTTTTCAGAAATAGCGAAGGCCTCCTTCCGCCGAACACAAATGCGCATCGGTCCAAAGGTTTATTGGTTTTTATGAATTCTTTTTCAATATGGTCGGCGATTCCTAAAATTATGTTATCGCCAAGAGGAAAATTAATTACCTGATCCATGTTAAACCTCAAACTTCTTTGAAATACTTGCGGGGCTGTCCCGCCCCTGCACCCCAGATAACTTTTCTTTACTTGCCTAAAGAAAAGTCATCAAAAGAAATGCACCCCGTGAACCATTCGCTCGATATTTTTTCGGCGTCTGCGTAACTCGGTCTTCGGCTTTGCCAGGAATGACCTCAAACAGTCCTCGCCGACTGCTCCCGAAAAAAATCTCCCTCATAAGCGGTTCAATTGGGATTAAACAACCTTAATTGCAATCTCTGAATCAAAATATATGATAAAACCTTTTACTTGTTTGCCGGGATAAATTTCGGAAACGATTGAGCAGTACTCTTTGACTTGCTCAATATGGGCATCTTTGTTTTCTTCGGTGCTTTTATAATCAACAACCATTATTTCTTTATCCGAAACTATCAGCCGGTCAATAATTTTTGTCTGGCCGGCTTTATCAACAATTTCTTTTTCCTGATAAACCCCGTTAGAGATTGAAATAGATTCTTTGCTTTGGAATGAAGTATTGTTTTTTGATTCCTGGACAAAGTTGCTACCTTTTTTCACTTTATCACCTGAATCTCTAACGGGGTAAACTGTGCCGTTTTCAATAAAGAAGAATTTCCGAATCTCGTTAGAAGCGATTAAAGAGTTCATTTTCCTCTTAACTTTGTCTTCAAAAATTTTGCCGAATTTTAACGCTGTTTTAATTGCAATTGTTTCAATTTCTTTTTCAAACGATTTTCCGCTAAGATTGCCGATAAACGAAAAGGCGTAATGCAGTGCGTTTCCGTAAGTAACCTCTTTTCGCTTTGTGATTTTCAGGATGTCTTCTCTTTCATCTTTTAAGAATTCCGATAGCCCCTGATAATTTTGGGGAGAAATTCTGACTTCGTTCAGCGTTTCATCTTTATGTATAAAAATGTTTTTTGTTCCTGTCTCAATTTTATCTTTTGAGAATAGGAATGCAGCAAGGTTTGTGCGGTTTGAGGTTTTCCGGGTATACCAAATGTAAAGCTCTTCTTCGGCGCGGGTTAACGCAACATAGGCAGTATTAAGTTCGTTTATGCAATTTTCTTTAGTGTCCCTGCTTTCAAACTCCATAAGCTTTTCCGCAAATTTGTCCCGCGCTTCTTTTAAGGGAATCATAAAAATCCCTTTTTCGGCAGGGATATAGAAAGTGCCTGAATTTTGTATGACTATTTCAAAAAAGGGATTTATAACAACAGGAAACTGAAGGCCTTTTGCCCCATGTATGGTAAGGACTTTTACCGCGTCAGCTTTTGCCGAATGGACAAAAAGTTCTTTGGCTTCGGCTTTTAAAAAGTAATCCAGAAAATACGCTATTCCGGAATTTTCTTTTGATTTTTCTTTAACGAGCTCAAGAAAAGATATAAAAAACAAGTGGCATTCGCTAAATTTCTCCAAAATATTATAGGTAGAAAAAATGTTTATTATGAATTCGTAAAACGGAAGCACGCCGACCGTTATAAAAAACGGTTCTATCAATTTGTCCCAGATGTCCGGGTAGCTGTCCCTGAAAAGTTTATAAAGATTTTCTTTTCTGCCGGTTTTTCTGGGATTGTGTGAAAATATAAAGTCCCGCATTTCATCTTCGGGGATTTTTGACACATTTAAAAATATGTCTCCTGTAACAAACGAAACAAAAGCCGCATTATCTATAGGAGAATTTAAAAACATTATGAACGATATAAGCTCTTTGATAAGGGAGTTTTCGCGAATGTTAAGAGTTTTTTCGGATTCCGCGGGGATATCGTTTTCTATAAGCCATGATGTAATCAGCTCAACCTGGGCATTATCTCTGAAAAGGACCGCAATATCCCTGAAACCATACGCCCTTTGACGGAGATCAGCTATAAGTTTTAATAATTTATCCTTTATTAGATCTTCCTCTTCGGCATTTTCTGATTCTATCTTTTCTGCTGAAACAAAACCTTGGCCTTTTTCTTCCTGCCATTTCTGGCTGATGTTTGAAAATATTTTAAGTATGTCTTTTCGGTAAGGTTCTTCCAATTCTATTTTTTCATTTAACAGAAACGATTTTAGGTTTTCTGCAGAAAATATTTCGTTATTAAATTCAACTATCGCTTTCTGGCTCCGATAGTTTTCTTCAAGTTTTGTTTCCTTGCTTTCATACTGGTACAAGTGATCCGGGACCTGGTCAAAAAGCCCGGCGTTTCCCCCTCGGAAACTATAAATCGCCTGCTTTTTGTCCCCAACGTAAAAAAATGATCCGCCGGATGCAAGCGATTCCTTAATAAGGGGTTTAAGGTTTTGCCATTGAAGCACGCTGGTGTCCTGAAATTCATCAATTAGAAAATGAAGGTAGCGCGACGCAAGCCTGTAATAGACTTCGGGAATAATATTTGAGCCGGACTCAAAAAGCGTTTCTGCCTGTTTGTTGAATTCCGAAAGAAAAAGAATATCATCTTTTTTGGCGATTTCCTGAAATGTATTGTAGACATTCTTGAAAATTTCTATGTAGTAATTGAAGTAGGAATAAGCTTCTTTCAACGCAATTTTTTGAAGCATTTCACGCGCTTCATCCCAAAGTTTAAGCGTTTTTTTCGGCACTTCGCCGCCTTTGTTTATAGGAAATTCTTCGCGGGTAAGGCTCTCTGAAAGATCATCAAAAACAAAATTTTCTACGGCACGTCCGAATAATGTGCCAAGCTTTTTCTTAAAAGTTGAATTGGTCTTTTCCGGAAGATGACCGTAAAGCTCTTCTAAAATTTTCAGCGCCCGTTTTTTAAGATCTACTATATCTTTTGATGAGGACGCGTCCGCTGGTATAAATTCTTTTCCGAACGCGCTTGTCTGATCAACCAATTGTTCCATGACTTTTAGAATGTCTTCTTTGGGAAACCAGCTTATGCGGTTTTCAACAAAAATCAGCCTGTGGAGAAACTCGTCAAAAACGGTTTTGAATTTTTCATCTTTGAGCGCTTTTTCTATTTCCAAGTCAAGGCTCTTTATCAGGTATTCCTTGTGATCGGTTTTAGTTTCATAAGACGCGGAACGGTCCAGCCGGAATGCGCAGCTTTTAAGAAGCGCATTCATAAAACTATCAATTGTCTGCACCTGAAAAAAATCATAGTTGGCAAGCATTTCGTCAACAAGTTTTCGTGCCTTTTGCTGAAGGGCAGAGGAAAGCTCAGCCGGTAAAATAACTTCTTTTCCCTTGTCCGTATTAAACGAAATCTCTTTGAAAAACTGTATAATTCTTTGCTTCATCTCTTTAGATGCTTTTCTGGTAAAAGTTATGGCAAGAATGTTTTTGAAGGAAAGTGCTGTTTTCGGCTGGGCAAGGAATAAGCTTACGAACCTTTTTGCCAGAGCGTGTGTTTTGCCGGACCCTGCCGAAGCATTGACCGCGATGATTCCGCTGACAGTATTAGCCGTTTTATCCATTAAGGATTATTTCCTAAATTTAGCTTTTCTTACAGTCGATTTTTTGGCAGTTATATTATATATAATTCTTGAAGCGAATTCTCAGAACAAAAAATGAATAATACGTTTTGGTATTACCAAAATCTTTATATTTGCATTTTTTCATTCATAGAGATTTCTGGTTTTCTTGAACAGAAATCAATCTGAAACATAATTTATTAGATTAAGAGTTGCAGGCTCGCTGGATTAAAGTGACACGATTAAATCTGCTATGCGTGTTGTTGAGGTTGGTTGAATTGTATTTTTATTGAGAAAAACATTAGGATTAACAATTGGCAAATTATATCTTCCCTCGCTTTCGCTCAGATTTTCATTTCATAGATTCTATACTTTTTATAAATTTTCCCGCCAATCTCAGTGTCGAACTGATTAATTAAATCATTATCTTCGAGATTCCATCCAAGTTCACTCCATTTGTAGCCAAGACGAACACCTGTCTTATGTGTTTCATAAAACAAGACAGCAATAATGCCGCTATTGCGATATTCCTTTTTTACTCCAGCAACAAGAGAACGAGCTCCGTCCATTTTTTTCTTATAATAAAGAAATTTTAGAATTTCGATCGGCCCCAATCTACCATTTAATTTGTTCAAAACTTGATTAAGATCTGGTAATGTAAGAGTAACTCCCACGGGTTTATTATCAATCTCCGCAAAAAGGACAAGTTTCGGTTCACCAAATTGTTTTAATTTTTTTGCTAATAAATCTATTTCCTTATCCGTCATCGGCACAAATCCCCAATTCTTTTCCCAGGCAGAGTTATAAATATCTTTTAGATATTGAACATCTCTTTCGAAATTGTTTAGGTCAATAGGCCGAATTTTAACGCGAGTCTTTTTCTTAATTATTTCTACCATTCTTTCAATACGTTCTGGAATACCATCTTTTCCATATTTAATAAAAGCGTATAAATCCTTTGCCTTTTGAAAACCATATTGCTCTGCCAAATTCAAATAATAGCGTTGAGTATAGGGCATCATAAAGGTTGGCGGTTTATCAAAACCCTCTAGAAGAAATGCACATTCATCATTCGTGCTCGGATTTACAGGACCGCGCATTATCTGCATTTTTCTGACTTTTAGCCAGTTTTTTGCTGCGTCCCAAAGTGATTTTGCAACTTCAAAATCTTCCACACATTCAAAAAAGCCAAAAAAACCTGTTTGCTCCTGATGGAAGTTGTTATGATTCTCATCAACAATTGCAACTATTCTTCCTACAACTTTGCCATCTTTTCTTGCCAAAAATACTTCTCTTTGGGCATGCTCCCAGAAAGGATTTTTATTAACATCTAAAGTTTCTTTAACTTCGCTTAAAAGAGGCGGCACCCAGTATTGGTTGCCTTTGTAGATACGCCAAGGCAAATTGAGAAAGTCTTTCCAATCATTCCGGTTTCTTACATTATCAATTTGTATTTTTTGGTATTCCATGTCAATTTCCCGTAAGAAAAACTAGCAAAGTATTGCTTCAAGAAAAGACGGACATCTTTGATCAAGCGCCGAGGCAGCAGACTACTTCAACAGCTATAATACACAGCTGGTGAATCCTTGACTTTTGGGTAGCATTACAATTGATTTATAGTCCAATTTTCCGAGTTCCATACGCGACTCCTTTTGGGAGCCTATTCTAACAAATTATACCCCGAGACTTAAAGTGGAACAGTATGGCTGATCAAACTTTCCGGTTTTTATTCTCTCCAGTTTATCCTGCCCTTTTTCTTTCAACCATTTTCTGTTAGAAAGGTGCCAAAGCAAAATTCCTAGCGCCTTTATAGGGTTCTTAATATTTTCTCCGCATCTTTGAAGCATTAACGGAATTTTTGTAACTTCTTTATAAAACCTTTGATATCCTTCCTGAAGCTCATAGGGTGTCATATTTTTTGGTTTGAAAACTACTGTATTATGATCATAATATTTCCAATTCACTGTTAACAATCTTCTTTCATTCTTAAATTGCTCAAATATCTTTGTTCCGGGATGCGGCGTTAAAACAAGATATGCAGCTATATTTATATTATTTTTTAGAACAAATTCATATGTTTCTTCAAATATCGCTTTTGTATCGGTATCAAATCCAAAAACAAATGAAGGATAAAAGAAAATTCCCCTATCTTTTATTTTCTTTATGCATTCTTCGATTTTCGCCATATCTTTCGGAGATTTCTTTAATGATTCCATCTGCCCTTTTGAAATACTCTCAATTCCAATAAAGAGAGCTAAGCAGCCACTTTCTTTTGCAAGTTTCAATAACTCACTATCATAAGCTATTGAAATGCTAGACTGCCCTACCCATTTTATCTTGTAAGGACTAATTGCTTTAAATAATTGCCTTGCATAATTAATATCTCCAATTACATTATCATCTAGAATCATAAAATAATTACTATTCACCTTCATCTTTTCTATATCTTTAATAACATTTTCAATTGGTACGTGGCGAATCTTTTCTCCATAAATATCTGAAACGGTACAAAAAGAACATCTATACGGACATCCTTTAGTGGTCATTATTGATTGAACATTTAAAAATCTCTTACTCCGTTTATGTTCTTTTTCGATATGCCTTTCTAAGGACGGGTTTGGACAATGATAGTATTTTTGAAGTCCCCCCTGCGTATGATCTTGAATTAACTGTTCCCATACCCCTTCTACCTCGCCAAT
>JAPLKN010000011.1 GCA_026388075.1 Elusimicrobiota bacterium | reverse complement strand
TCTACAGGAACCCCCATTTTTATTCCATGGAATTCCGCGTTCCCGTATATTTCAAACCTTGGCGCAATTACACCATATATTGAAGATAAATTAATGATATTGCCATAACCCTGCTTCCTAAAAAATATGCCGCATTGCTGGGAAACTAAAAAATAGCCTCCTAACTGCAGGTTAATATTTTCGCAAAAATCTTCATAAGCTGTATCTTCAAATCCTTTACCAAAATGTTTGTTCCTTGGGTAAGCGCTGTTCACAACCCCGTCTATTTTCCCATATTTCTTTTTAACAAATTTGATCATATTTGTTACTGATTTTTCGGAAACGATATCTAATTTGAAATAGTCTGCTTTTCCATCCTTAAATTCACTTTTTATTTTATTTATTTCGTCTTTTGATGCCTTTTCATTTATGTCTGCTATTATTCCTATCCCGCCGTTTTCTATAATAGCCCTTATCAAATTCTTTCCTATTAATCCCGAACCGCCGGTTACTATTATGACTTTATCTTTCAAAAGCAAATCCGTCATATTTTACCTCCCGAACAGCTAATTATAGTTTTTTTATGAACCCGCTTTTAAGCAAATATTCAGCATAAATAAAATCAGATTCTTCATCAATATCAACGCTTCTTTCTCTTGGCATTATGTACATTTTTGACCGTTTATTGAAAAAAAGCTCTTTTGAGAACAGAACATCTCTTTTCCAAACAAGTATTCCATCATTCGCATTAAACACTTTAGGAGCGTCACGCCTGTCCTTAAGATTGGATTTAGTTTTTTTAACTATACTTATCCGGCCGTTTATTTCTTCTACCATGTTGTAATAGGGATTCCTGTCACAAGGAGCAACACTGAATACATTCATTAAATTATACTTTACGAGCATTTTGATACTGTTTTCCATATCTGTTACACTCTTCAAAGGAGTAGCAACACCAAGGTCTACAACTATATCACTTCTCCCTGTTTTATTTTTTTCCATCCACAAAACAGCATGTTTTATGGCGTCTGTTCGGTGAACCTTGTCACCTGCCAATGGAGCCGGCCTTTTAAAATATATTTTGAAGCCATATTTTTTCACAACTTTCATTATATCTTCACTGTCAGTAGAAATTACATAATCATCTATCAGTTTTGATTTTTTCACAAGATCAAGCGTATAACATATCAGGGGCTTGCCATTCAATTTTCTAATATTCTTATTTTTTACCCCTTTTGAACCGCCTCTCGCGCAGATAGTTGCCAATATTTTTTGGCCTTTATACATTATTAATTCTCCAATCCTAATAATTTCATTGTATCAACTGCTTCATTTAACCCGCAAATATTTTTCTTTTTGACAATGCCAAGGAATTCCTTTATTTCGTCAATATAACCTTTCTCGAAATCAAATAAATTTGAATTACTTAGATCTTTTTCCATAATCCTTATGGTTTTTCGTATAAAATCTACATCCAAAATATTACTATTTTCACCCAATACGATCAGCTTTCGGTCCTTTTTTCTTATATAATCCAGCTCAACATCAGAAATAAATCCCTTATATTCATAAATTCCCTTAAAATAATCAGGAGAATCTATTTCTAAACTGCTTATTTTTTTTCTCATTGTACATAACACACGTTTGGGAAATCCGAAAACCCATAACATATAATCAATTTCATGCGATAAATCCAGATCTACTCCGCCTCCTAATGCCCTGTGAGAACTATAAGAAAGTTTATAATCTTTGTAGGGCCGCCATTCTGGCAAGTATTGCCCCGCATATATTTTCACCATTCTGATATTTTTTCTATATTTGCTTATACATTCTTTAATTAATTCAAACGCTTTAATGAACCGCATGTTATAAGCAACAAACACTTCTACACCATATTTTTCAGCAATGGATTTTATTTCCATTGCATCTTTAATAGTATCAGTTATAGGTTTTTCTATTAAAACGCTTTTACACTTTGCCTTTTCAACCAATCTTTTAAAATCTTTTAAATGGTTTGCCGTCGGGGTGCATATTATTCCGCAGTCAGCATCCTTACAGTCATCTATCGTTCCAAGAAATTTAATTTTATCTGATTTTTCCGGATATGCCGTGATAACATAAGGATAAATTCCTAAGGAAAGTAAGTTCTTTACATGTCTTTTCCCTATGGAGCCGTAACCGATTACAATAACATTTTTGTTAATCATATATCATTTTCACTTACCAGCACTTTGACAGATTATTACCCAGTTGCTTACCAGAATATTACAACTAAGGATTTTTACATTTTTTCTTTCTTTTTTATAATAGCTAACTGCAATGAATCTTATCAGGCATTCTGGCGGATATTTCCCATTCCTGATCCCAGGCCATATTACCTCCTTGTAAGTTCATTTATTCTTTCTTGAGCACTTTTATAAGAAGGGTTTAAAAGCAGTGTTTTTTCATAAGACTCTAACGCTTTTTCTTTCTCTCCCTTTTTCAAATATGCCTCGCCCAGATAAAAGTTCGCAAAATCAAAATGCGGATAATACCTTAAAACCTGTTTGAAATTTTCTATTGCTTTATTGACATCGTATTTAATCAAATTAGGATTATTGCGAAAGTTAATGTCAATAATGGCTTCTTCCCGGATCTCCATCAATTCTTTGCTTGTAAATTCGGGTGTGTTTATGAAGCTTGAATAGAAACTTCTTACCGGATCAAAATCCTTCTCCTTGAAATACCCCTTTTCTACACAGGTCTTATACATCTCTGTATTTGGGATAGGGGAAGCCAGGGAAAATATAGCCCAATCCAATTCAAGCTTTTTAGCATATTGAATGGTCTCACGTACCGTTTCTTTTGTTTCGTCCGGATAACCGATAATAAAGAATCCCTTTACTTCCAGACCTACTCTTCTTACCGTTTTTACAAGGTCCGGCACTTTTTTAAGGTTTACCGGTTTCCTTATTAATTTTGAAAGTACCCATTGACTGCCGCTCTCAATAGCCAGAGTAACAGAGTAACAATGTGAAGCTTTCATTTTGACAAGCAATTCTTCGTCAAGAGATGCAACCGCCATGCCGCTCGGAACAACCCATATGATGTCTAACTTTCTTTCAATAATTCCGCCGAATATTTCCAATGCCCTTTTCTTGTCGGCAGTGAGGTTATCATCCTCAAATTGAAGTTCTTTAATATGATATGTATTAACGAGAAATTCTATCTCGTCCAAAACATTTTTAGCGCCTCTCATCCTTTGTTTGCTGCCCCAATGATTGCCCAGAGCGCAAAAAGTGCATTTGAACGGGCATCCTCTTGAAGTTATAACCTGCGTATAAGGCGATAATACGAAGCTCGAATGCGCAGAGGCTTTCTCAAAATATTTGTTCATATCAAACATATGCCGTGCGGGAAAAGGCAGAGAATCTAGGTCTTCAATATATCTTGTCTTTGGAATCAGGCGGGTAGTATTATTTTCTCTATAAGCAATTCCATCCAATTCTGAAAAAGCATTCCCGTTTTCTATTTTAGAAACAAGTTCTCTAAAAGTTACTTCAGCCTCCCCCTGAATCACAAAATCTATGGATGGATTTTGCTCTATTAATTTTACGGCATTAGCGCCTGCGTGCGCCCCTCCAACAACTGTAGTAATGTCCGGATCTATTTCTTTTACTATCCTGCAAACATTAATCGTGTCTTTTTCTATAGCGGCAAAAAGGCATGATACCCCGACAACGTCGGGAGATACTCTTCTAATATGCTCCGCAATTTCCTTATCAGACAAACCGTATCTTAACTCACTTCCATTATTTATGGATACTCCTTCTTTTGTAAACCCTTCCATCAATGCATCCAGAATATTTATATCGTATTTTCCATTTTTTTCAAGATATGCCGCTATATAAGCAATCCCTAAAGGGAAGAAAGCACTTACCCGGGACACTTTGGACGAGAAATCTGACGGGCGTGTCACTGGCGGGGCTATAAACATCACTTTCTTTACTGATTTTCTCATTTATTTCCTGCCTCTATAAATTTTTTATTGAGAAGTTCCGGTGTAGTTTTGAGATTATGCAATACTTTTAAAACATTTTTTAAAGCCCCTCCCTTGTCATACGGATTTTTCATGCCGACAAGGCTTTTTTTAAATCCTATGCTTAATCCCTTTTTGATACCCTCATGAATAGATTGTTTTTCTCCATTGGTGCATATTACGTTTTTTGGCAAAAGCCTTCCTTTCTGCCTGTCGCCTATATTTACTACAGGGAGCTTGAAGCTGGGAGCCTCTACCAAGCCGCTTGAAGAATTACCTACACATAAGTCCGCACAGGAAAGAAGATTAAGGTACAATTTTGTTCCAACAGATTTGAATGCTTTGGCATTTGGATGGGCTGATAAAAACTTATTTATTTCCGATATGATCAATCGCCCGCCCGAATCTGCATTCGGATAGGTAAATATTATTGCTGAATCTTTATATAGCCCTAGAACTTCAAGAAGATTTTTAATTTGAATACGTGTTTGCTCGGGCCGCAAGGTTACAGGATGATAAGTAACAAGTATAAGCGGCCTAATAGATAGATCAAGGCCCAGCTCTTTTTCAATTTTGCTTCTAGACATTTTATAATGGCTTTTAATATTATCCAAGCAAAACTCGCCGACAACATGCACCCGCCAAGGCTCTTCTCCCATCTGTTTTACGCGTTGTGCGGAGGTTGTTATGCCGACAAAATGAATATGGCTTAGCTTTGTAATTGCATGCCTGATTTGGTTGTCTATTGACCCTTCTGTTATATCTCCGCCTGAAAAATGCACTATAGGGATATTCATTGCAGAAGCAGCAATAACAGCCGCGAATATTTCAAATCTGTCTCCAACTACAAGAATCAGATCTGGTTGCAGCCTCTTGTAGCAATCCACAAACCCGATAATACCTACGCCGATTGATTTACCCATGCCTGCCGAGGAATCTGTAGACAAAAGCATCTCTATCTGTTCCGATATTTTAAAATTGTCATTAAAAATATCCTGAACGGTATATCCGAATTCCGGAGATAAGTGCATACCGGTTACAACTAATTGCAGTTCGAAAGATCTATCGGTCTTCAGTTTCATTAATAACGGTTTTAAAAGACCATATTCTGCTCTTGAGCCAGTGATAACGCATATTTTCCTTTTCATATAGTTATTAATTCATCCTCCTTAAAATTATTTTTCGCTTTTTTACCTACGATCTTATAAAATTTCATGGGGTTTATACCTGTACCGGGCCTTTTTGCAGTAACATTATCTTTTGAAAACAATTCTCCCTTTTTGATCTCCTTTGATGCTACGAGGCTCCTTCTCACTATAGCAATATTCTTCAATTCGGAAGGGGAGGGTGTTTTTCTGGCGTTACCGAGGGAAACCTCTATGTTCCTGATCGCGTTTACCATCGCTTTGAGCTCTTCCGGTTCAAGAGAAACCCTCTGGTCAGGGCCGGGCATGGTCTTGTCCAGCGTGAAATGCTTCTCTATAACAACCGCGCCGAGCGCCACCGCTGCGATCGGGATCTCGATCCCGATGGTATGATCCGAATAGCCCACAGCGATTTTAAGTTTATCACGGATCGTTTTCATCGCATATAAGTTAACATCCTCAAAAGGGGTCGGATATGCAGTATTGCAGTGCAAGACTGTTATCCTCTCCCTTGCCGTACCTTCATTAACAAGGACATTGATCGCAGATTTTATCTCATTAATATTTGCCATTCCGGTTGAGAGAATTATCCTTTTCTTTAGGCGGCCGATCTTCTGCAGGTAAAGGAGGTTCGTAATTTCTCCGGAAGGTATCTTGAATATCTTCAATCCTATATCGTTAAGCAGATCTATGCTTTCAAAATCAAAAGGGGTTGACAGAAATAAAATACCTTTTTTCTCGCAGTAATCCGAGAGCACTCTGAACTCTTCAGGTTTTAATTCAAGCTTTTTTGCCATTTCAAGCTGCGATTCTGCCGGGTCGGTGGTTTGTTTCTGATATTCCGCTTTCGGAGCGTTCTTGCTTATAGCTTGTTCCGACTTGAAAGTCTGGAACTTTACTGCATCAGCCCTTGCATAGACAGCGGCATCTACCATTTTCTTTGCTAATTTAAGACTGCCGTTATGATTTATTCCTGCTTCAGCTATTATAAATACTTTTACCATAATTTATTTTTCCTTTCTTAATGAACCTCCGCCCAGTCCGCCGCGGCGGAGGCGGTATCAAATGTATCGTTCTTTCGTCCTCTCCCTTGACGGGAGAGGATTGAGATGAGGGTGAAAGTTATTTTAACCCCCTCATCCTCACCTTCTTCCTCGCTCGTGGTTCGACTATGCTCACCACCCTGAGTGAAATCGAAGGGCAGGCTCGGTCCAAAGACTTACCCGCCAGGGGAGAAGTAATATTCGGTAACCCCGCAGCTTGCTGCGGGGAATATTGCAAGTTTAAGCTATAAGAC
>JAPLKN010000010.1 GCA_026388075.1 Elusimicrobiota bacterium | reverse complement strand
ATTCAAAATCTGATGATTATCTGAATATTACAAATGGATTTAATTTTTTAGCTGATATAAATTTTACAAATGATACGGGTTTCTATTCAGGGATTGGGGCTGAATATCTGAGGAACATAAAAGGAATGGAAACAGCTCTTAGATTTGGTTATAATACAAACGTTAAGGGATTAGATAGATTAGGCGGATTTTCTAGTGGAATAGGACTAACTTATAAAAAATACACTTTAGATTATGCTATCGCTCCGTATGGCGAATTTGGCTTAACTCACCGAATTTCTATTTCAGTAATATTTTAATATTAATTTAGCAATGTGTTTTCTAATCCTTTTGCCGTTTTATAAGTTTTTAAACTTATAAAACGGTTTTTTATTTATTAGAAAAGTCTAAAATTCTCATTTAGTTTTATAGAAATTTTGTCCTAATTTGAATTTTTTCTAATAAAAAAGTATTATTTATAAAATATGTAATTAAATTATCATGAAAAATAAAAAATTATCTTTTATCTGGTTTGCTTTAACTTTTCTTTTTTGCCTTCAATGGCTTTTTGTCCATTTCAGCCATAGCCATATAAATTATCCTTTAAATGTTATTCTTCCGGGCCTTGCCGTTTTGGGTGCATCGTTTATCGTCACCTGGGGCGCGGAACTGGCCGAGCTTGAGATATCTCAAGGACTTGCTATAGCTTTCCTTGCATTAATTGCAGTTCTTCCTGAATACATGGTTGATTTATATTTTGCATGGACAGCGGGAAAAAATCCTGCGTATACGGCTTATGCAACCGCAAATATGACCGGCTCAAACAGACTGCTTCTTGGATTCGGCTGGTCTTTGGTTTGTTTTCTGTTTTGGTGGCGTTCAGGCAAAAAGGAAATTCTGCTTGATAAAAGCCAGAGAATTGAAATATTTGCACTGATTGTTGCCACGATATATTCATTTATAATCCCAATGAAAGGAACTCTTTCATTATTAGATTCAATAGTGCTAGTCGGGATATTTGTTCTTTATATCTTCAATACTGCAAAATCTCATTCTGAAGAAAAAGAAATTGAAGGACCTATGGAAATTATTGCGGCTTTGCCTCGCAATATAAGGATATTTCTTACTGTTTTCTTCTTTGTTTTCTCAGCGTATGTAATTTTTGTTTCAGCCGGACCGTTTGCCGAAGGACTCCTAGTCGCGGGAGAAAGGCTCGGACTGGAAAAATTTATTCTAGTCCAATGGCTTGCGCCTTTAGCATCCGAAGCTCCCGAATTTATTGTAGCAATAATACTTGCTTTACGTCTTCATGCGTCAACCTCATTAAGAGTGCTTGTATCGTCAAAGGTTAACCAATGGACACTTCTAATCGGGCTTCTTCCTGTCGCTTATTGTATTTCAAAAGGGCAAATTTCACCGATGCATTTGGATGCCCGCCAGATAGAAGAAATTCTTATCACGTCAGGACAGTCTCTATTAGGTTTAGTAATGCTTTCAAACTTGAAATTCAACATAAAAGAAGCTTCATTGCTCTTTGCACTTTTTATTACGCAGCTTTTTATTATTTCTACCGAAGTGCGATATATATATGCCGTAGCATACATTATTTTATCGCTTCTTATACTCATTATTTCCAGATCAACCAGGGAAAATTTCATTAAGATGTTTACAGAATCTTGGTTCAAGAAAAGCAGTCAGAGCTTCTGAATTATCTCTTTACAATACTTTAGAATTTTAATATCATTAAAGAAAAAAAGGTTGAGGTTAAGGTTAAGCAAAACAAAAAAGGATTTTTTCTAAACCTTAACCTGCTTCGCTCTTAACCTGTATTTTTCGGAGGTGTTTATGTTCGGTTTAGGTTTTCAGGAAATCGCGCTGCTTCTGCTTCTTGCCTTGCTTCTTTTCGGAGCCAGCAAGCTTCCTGCTGTAGGCAAAGCGTTAGGCCAATCCATAAGAGAATTCAAAAAAGCTTTTCAGGGGGATTCTGAAGAGGAAAAAAGAAGCGATGGAGAAAAAAAGGACTAATCCGGATTCTCTGACTCTTATCGGGCATCTTGACGAACTTCGCGTTAGAATATTTTATTGCATCGGTTTTGTAGTTGCTGCTGCATTTCTAAGCATAAGTTTTTCTAAGCAAATAATTGAATTTTTGAAAATCCCTGCTTCAAAGATAATCCCCGGTTTTATAGTTCTTAAGCCTACAGAAGTAATATCCGTATATATTAAAGTTTCTCTTGTTGCCGGCATAATTCTTGCCAGCCCTGCCCTTTTTTACCAGTTTTGGAAATTCATCAGACCTATTATTGAAAAACGCCTTCAGTCCGGAATAATCAAATGGGTAATTTCCGCTGCAATCTTATTTTTTATCGGGACGCTTTTCATGTATGAAATCGTTCTTCCTTTCGGATTGAATTTTCTTATGAAAATGACCGAAGGCATAGCCACCCCAATGATTACCCTTAATGCTTATATTTCCTTTGTGCTTGCGATAATTTTCATCGGAGGAGTTATTTTTGAAATACCCGTGATTTCTGGTATTTTAACTTCTGCTGGGATAATAACACCTTTTTTTATGCGCAAAAAAAGAAAAGAAGCGATATTTTTCCTTTTCCTAATAGCTGCTGTTATAACCCCGACTGTTGATATTTTCAACATGCTTTTGTTTGCGCTACCGATGACAATTCTTTATGAAGCAAGCATAATAGTATCCATGGTTATTTATAAATCCAAAATACAAAATAAAACCGAAGAGGTTTACGCAATTGAAAATTAGCAATTTTTTTGTTAAGAATAATTTTAAAGAATTCTTAAACAAAAATATTTCGCGTAAAAGTTTTATTAAATTTCTCGGAGCAGGGCTCGGATATCTTGCCTTGCAGACAAAATCCGCACGTTATGCTTTTGCAAAAGCAACCGGCCAAACCTTAAAACCAAGATCTGGAAGAAAAGTAGTAACAAACTTTGACCTGGCGGTTGTTAAAGGAGAAAATCCTGCCGTAATAACCAGAAAAGCCATAGAAATTTTAGGAGGCATGAACCGTTTTGTTAAATCGGGAGATACAGTTGTTATTAAGCCAAACATAGGATGGGACAGAACACCCGAACAGGCAGGAAATACAAATCCGGAAGTAGTTGGAACTCTCGTCAAATTATGCAGGGATTCAGGGGCAAAAATCGTTAAAGTGTTTGACCGATCATGCAATGACTCTAGAAGAACTTACAGAAATACTGGAATTGAAGATGCAGTGAAAAAAGCGGGAGGAGTAATCTATTTTTGCGATGATTGGAAATTTTATCCGGCTCAATATCCCAAGGGCTCCATAATGGCTGACTGGCCGATGTTTCGGGATGCCGTTGAATGTGATGTTTTTATAAATGTTCCCATTGCTAAAGATCACGGCCTTACAGGTTTGACCCTTTCTATGAAAAATCTTATGGGTGTTTGCGGGGGAAATAGAGGAAGAATTCACTGGGATATTGACCAAAAACTCGTTGAAATAACAGAATTTATAAAACCTGATCTTACTGTTATTGACGCTTACCGCATCCTTTTAAGAAACGGGCCAACCGGCGGGGATTTAGGCGATGTTGAAATGAAAAAAACGGTTATTGCAAGCGCGGATCCTGTTTTAGCTGATGCTTATGCAACAACTTTGTTCGGAATGAAGCCTTCAGATATCGGAAGTATTCCAATTGCTTCAAGACGCGGACTTGGAAGTATGGATATCGCCAAGGCAAAAATAAGAGAAATCAGGGTTTGACAAAATAATTTGATTATTGTATATTTTTAATTAGTAAAAAGGAGGTGAAAACCTAAAAAGTTCATTTTAAAAACAAAAAACCCCCACAGGTTTATTTCATAAACCTAAACATGGGGGCTAAAGGGAGAAAGCAATGAAAAAATTAATGTTAGTCGTATCAGTATTGTTTTTTGCAGCAAACGTTTTCGCAGGGCAGATTGTGCCGAAGCTTGGCTATCAGATGAATCAGACGGGCACGCTTAAAGGATCGGGCTCCAGCTTTGACACCGAATTGGATGCCGCGACTTCCATCGGCGCTGAATATCTAAGCGCATTGAATGATATGTTCATGGTCGGCGGCGGCTTTGAATACCAGAT
>JAPLKN010000009.1 GCA_026388075.1 Elusimicrobiota bacterium | reverse complement strand
TAATGGTATCCTTGATGCTCAGGGAATATTACGGCTTGATAAAGAAACCGGATTTCCTGAGTATGTCGATTGCACAGATACCGATGAAAATGATTATGCTATTTTTAGGAAGTTAGCAGAATTAAATCTTTTAATAAAAGGAGAGATTAAATGAGAGCATCCGTTACGACATTTATGGGTAAACCAAAAAGTTTTAAAATTTTATTTCGTCCGGTTGTTGGCTTTCCAAATGATTATGTCCTTAAATTTTACGATACAACCGGAAAAACTGGTGATATAACATTCTTTTTTGATAGTAAAGACAATGTAAGTAATTTTATGGAAGAAATTACAAAAGCATTTAACAATTTTATGGAGGAGAAAAAATAATGTCGCTAATCGCAAAAGAATCAGGATCGAATTTCAAAAACGTAAACCCAGGGTCTTATACCGGAAGGTGTATTTGGGTAGTTGACATCGGCACACAGCATTCCGAATTCCAGGGTGAAAAATTAGCCATTAGGCAGGTCGTGATCTCATGGGAGTTACCTACTGAAAAAATCTTTGAAGGTGAATATGCCGGTATGCCCTATATGGTCAGTAAATTTTATCGTAATTCTTTACACGAGAAGGCTAACCTGCGTAAAGACCTGGAAGCATGGAGAGGCAAGGAGTTCACGGCTGAAGAGCTAAAAGGTTTCGATCTTACAAAAGTCCTTGGCGCTCCTTGCATGTTGTCGGTTATTCATAATGATAAAGGCAGAACCAAGATCAATGGAGTTATTGCATTGCCTAAAGGGATTATAGTACCGGAGCAGATTAACCCTTCAATTTTTTTTGATATTGATAAGTTTGACCAGGATATTTTTAATTCATTAGCCCCTTGGCTACAGAAAATGATTATGGCGTCCGATGAATATAAATATCCTAACCAGGATGTGGACAAAGGTGACGAACCGCCTCCGATAGAAGATGATAGTGAAATACCGTTTTGATCCATTTTAGAGGTGAAAGAATGACCTTTAAATGTCCTAAATGCGCAAGCACCAATGTATGCTGGAATTGGTTCCACGATAAAAGCGAGTTCTCAGAAGAATTTTGGTACCATGAATGCTGGGACTGTGAGAATGTTTTTAGGACGAAGGAGGAGGTGAAAATATGGAAATAAGCAAAAACGGTTTAGATTTAATAAGGAAGTGGGAGGGGCAAGCTACCCACTTATATTATGATGCAGCCGGATTTCCAACAATAGGCATCGGCCATCTATTAACAAAATCCGAGGGTGCTTCCGGCAAAATAATTATCAACTATGAAACAGTCAGAATAAGGGACGGACTCTCAGACAAGCAATGTTTACAACTCTTGATGCAAGACCTAAAAGAAGTGGAAGATGCGGTCAATCTTTATATTTTTGCGGAATTGAACCAAAACCAATATGATACTTTGGTATCTTTCGCTTTTAATGTTGGAGTTTACGCATTCAAAGAAAGCACCCTATTAAAACTTTTGAATCAACTTCAATACGATCAAGCCCCTGCTCAACTGCGAAGATGGATCAGGAGTGGGGGACAGATAATAAACGGATTAATAACCAGGCGTGAGAATGAGATAAAGCTGTGGGAAACGAAAGAGGTGAAAGAATGAAACCTAAACCAATGAAACTTTGGGCGGTGTGTATAGGTAAAAAAGAGCGGCTTCGTTATGTTGCATATAACAATTATCCCCAGTTAGCAGTCTATGAAAATAGATCGACCGCACGGAAAGAACGTAAAGAAGTTTTAAAAACGTGCGGGCATAAAAATGTTTATGTGGTTCCGTTTGAGGTGAAAGAATGAAAGCACGAAAGTTTTGTTGGAATAGGGATAATAATCCAGTATGTCCCCCATCAAAGGTGCTGTGTAAAAAATGTTTAGACAAATTGGATCAACAATTTGAAGATGTATTAGGGAAAAAGGCTCCTATTGTAAAAAAGTTAGAGGTGAAAGAATGAACATCATTGAAGCATTAAAACGAATGGAAGCTGGAGATGGTGATATTTGTACCAGGACAGGTGAACCAATCGGGATTTGTATGCACAAGGACGACACCTGGCTGGATTTTAAAAAGTGTACAACCTATCTGTCTGTCGAGGATATCATGGCAGATGACTGGAAGATTCTATATTCAATGGGCAGGGTATTTGATGATCGTGTCATAAATACTATCCATGAAACGCTCAAGCAGAAAAAGGTGAAAGAATGATCCGTCATGACGACAGCATCGACAAATGGGTATAGGTTTTTGTGTTCCACTTGTTTTAGAGAATATTCAGATGCATTTTAAAAGGAGGGTATCAAATG
>JAPLKN010000008.1 GCA_026388075.1 Elusimicrobiota bacterium | reverse complement strand
AATCCTTGAATCTTTGAATTTTTATGATACTATAGTTTCTTTAAAAGCTTCAGATGTTGTGACAACGGTAGAAGCCTATCGTCTATTTGCTTCAAAAAGCAATTATCCGCTTCATCTGGGTATTACTGAGGCCGGTTCAATATCAAGCGGCGCAATAAAATCATCTGTCGGGCTGGGGATTTTGCTTTATATGGGTTTGGGCGATACTGTAAGAGTTTCGCTCACGGCAGATCCTGTTGAAGAAGTTAAGACTGCATATCATATTTTGCAGGGCTTGAATCTTCGTTCTGCCGGGATTGAAATGGTTTCTTGCCCGACATGTTCCAGATGCGAGGTTGACCTGATAAAAATAGTAAACGATATAGAAAATAGGCTTGCGCAATTTAATTACTTAACTTCTAAATCAGCAAAAAGACCGATAAAAATTGCGGTTATGGGATGCGTTGTAAACGGCCCCGGCGAAGCTAAAGAAGCGGATTTCGGAATTGCCGGAGGAAAAAATACCGGGCATTTGATTGTATTATTATCAAAATTAAATAAAATATCACTAAATTGTAATTAAGTATTGTGTCCACGAATTATTAGGAGTTCAAATGGGCAGCGAAATCTATTTAACAAAAGACGGAAGAAATAAGCTTATTGGCGAACTTGAAAATCTTAAAAAACGAAAAGTTGTTACTACAGAAGAGATGTCCCGAGCTCGGGAACACGGCGATTTAAAGGAAAACGCTGAATATCATGCAGCGAAAGAAACATTAACCAACATAGCAAAAAGAATTGCGGAAATAGAAAGTAAACTTTCAAACGTAAAAATAATAGAAGAGCAGAATCTTGATTCAAGCAAGGTTTATATAGGCGTAAAAGTTAATCTTAAAGATCAGGACGGAGACGAATATGAGTATACGATAGTGGATGCTGAAGAGGCAAATCTTTCTGAAAATAAGATATCTATTCAGTCCCCGCTGGCTCAAGGTTTGTTGGGGCATGAAAAAGGGGATAAAGTTAAGGTAAAACTCCCTGTCGGAGAAATGGTTTACCAAATTCTTGATATTTCTAGATAAAATATAGCGTAAAGCGCCGTCCGCCTCAGGCGGAGGCAGGGATAGCGTTTAGCGTATAGATAAGACATCAAAAATTACAGAATTAAATAGGGCTTACTGAAAAATGAAACTACTTATTGAATTATCAATAAATAGTTTGGCAAGAATACAGTCATAAGTGCACGGTTTTTGCGTAGTTATTGTTAAAAAGCTTGCATTTTTTATCATTTATAATTTTTCGGTAAGCCCTGATTATCAGCCCTAGGCTGATCTGCCTGGGGCATGACACAGATTGCAAACAGCGATTACACGGATACACCGACGAAGTTTAATCTGTGTAATCTGTCTTAATCGGTGTAATCAAGAGGGCAATGAGTTTTTCAGTGCCCCCTAAATATTAAATAATTTTTTTACACTTTTAACTCTTAGTCTTAAATTATTAATTTTTTTTACTATCCGCTGTCCGCTCTACGCTATACGCTAGGAGAAAAAATGAGACTATCAAAACTTTTTTTACCGACATTAAGAGAAGCGCCAGGGGATGCCGATACTATTTCTGCTAAACTGATGTTTCGTTCCGGGATGATACGTAAACTTGCTTCAGGTATTTATGAGTGGCTTCCTTTGGGCTTGAAAGTATTAAAAAAAGTTGAGCAAATTATCCGGGAAGAAATGAACGCCATAAACGGACAAGAGGTTTGGCTTCCTCTTCTTCTGCCAAAAGAGCTTTGGGAAGAAACGGGCAGATGGGCGCTTTACGGAAAAGAGCTATTCAGGCTTAAAGACAGAAAGGAATCCGACTTTTGTTTAGGCCCTACCCATGAAGAAGTTATAACTGATCTGGTGCGCAAAGATGTGAGATCTTACAGGCAGCTTCCTCTCATGCTTTATCAGTTCGGGACAAAGTTCAGAGATGAAATTCGTCCGCGATTCGGCATAATGAGAGCGCGGGAATTTTATATGAAAGATGCCTATTCTTTTCATACCGATGAAAAAGATCTTGAAAATTACTATCAGCAGGCTTATAATGCCTATAAAAAAATATGCGACAGATGCGGATTTAAATACAGGGCAGTTGAAGCATCAAGCGGATTGATCGGGGGGTCCTTTTCTCATGAGTTTATGGTATTGGCTGAAACCGGCGAAGAAGAAATCGCCTGGTGCGGCTGCGGTTACGGAGCCAACATAAATAAAGCTGAATGCAAAAAAGAAGAAGCGTCAGGTTCGGAAAAAAAGGGAACCCTTAAAGAAGTTCATACGCCCAATAAGCGCAGTGTTGAAGAAGTAGCAGAATATCTAAAAGCGGACCCTAAAAAATTTATAAAAAGCCTGATTTATGAAGCTGACGGAAAACCGGTAATGGTTTTGGTTAGGGGTGATTATGATGTTAATGAAACAAAGGTTATGACTATTCTTGACTGCGCGGATTTAAAACTTGCCGGAAACGAAGTAGTAAAGAATTTCAGCGGCGCAGAAATCGGTTTTGCAGGCCCGGTAAATCTTAAGAAAAAAATAAAAATTCTTGCTGATTTTTCTGTAGAAAATATAATAAATGGTATTTCCGGGGCAAATAAAACTGACTGCCATTATGCCGGAATTAATATTGGCAGGGATTTTACTGCTGACATTGCGGCTGACCTTAGAAAAATAAAGCACGGGGATAAATGTAATCATTGCGGAAAAGTGCTTGAGTTTTCAAAGGGAATTGAAATCGGCCATGCGTTTAAATTGGGCCAGAAATATTCTAAATCAATGAAAGCCGCTTATCTTAATGAAAAAGGTGAAGAAAATTTGATGGTTATGGGCTGTTACGGTATAGGCGTATCCAGAATAGTTGCTGCAACCATAGAACAATCTAACGATGAAAACGGAATTATCTGGCCGGTACCTTTAGCGCCGTATAAGGTTATTATTGTTACTATCAATTCAGCAGACGAGCAAACTCGCAAAAAAAGTGAAGAAATTTATGAAAAACTGAATTCTTCCGGAATAGAGACATTATTTGATGACCGTGATGAAAGAGCAGGAATAAAGTTCAAGGATGCGGATTTAATAGGAATTCCTTATAGGATAACAGTAAGCGAAAAAAATCTTAAAGATAATAAAGTAGAGTTAAAAGCCCGCTGGCAGAAAAATACGGAAACACAGTTTATTCCGATTGAAAACGTATTGTCTGAAATCAAAAAAGCATTAAAAATTGATTAATTCTATTTATTGTCATCTTTCCAAACCTTCATTATCTAATCTTTCCGATATTGACTAATCTTGATTATTTCGTAAAAATATTATACAATCAAAACGTAGTTGGTTAGGATTCCAAAAGATGAATTCTTTACCATCTTCTAGTGAGGATGGTTTTTTTTTCTAAAAAATGAGCATAATAAAACAACTAGAAGATCTTATTGGCCCTATAGCACAAGAAATGAATATGGAGCTTGTGGATGTTCAGTTTGTGACTGAATACGGAAAAAAGGTTTTAAGAATATTCCTTGATAAAGAAGGCGGTTTTGGTTTAAAAGACTGCGAAGAGATGAGCTCAAAGATAGCCGAAATACTGGATAAAAGCGATATATTGACTTATTCATATATTTTAGAGGTTTCTTCGCCCGGACTGGAACGTGTATTAAAAAAGGAAAAAGATTTTGTTAAATTTCTAGGAAAAAATGTGAAAATATCAGTTTTTGAGCCGATAAACGGTCAAAGGCATTTTCACGGGACTTTGACATCATGTCAAAACGGCCGGTTAATTGTTGATGATATAACCGGGAAAACGGTAACTATAGACATATCAAAAATTGCTAAAGCTTGTTTGAGCCCTGATACAACAATAAAATGAACCCCGTTAGAAACAGTGAGAATTTAGGAAGAAACAAGCAATAATGAAAATTATATATTCGGTTTTTAAAATCTTTCATAATAAACAGTTATTTAGCTGTTTCTAACGGGGTAAACCAAAGGAGAAGTAGATGTCAGAAAAAAGCGAATTATTAAGCGTGTTAGAACAGATTGAAAAAGACAAGGGGATAAAAAAAGAAGAAATTCTTCAGGTAATAGAGAATGCTCTTGTTTCTGCATACAAAAAGCACGTCGGAAAAAATGTGAATGTTGAAGCAAAGGTTGACCCTGTGACCGGCGAGATGACTGCTTATGCCATAAAAAAAGCGGTTAAAGATATTAAGAATCCTCTTCTTGAGATAAAACTAGATGATGCAAAAAAAATTAATCCTGAAATAAAATTAGATGAGGACATTAAAATCCCTCTTGATACCCAGGACTTTTCCCGTATAGCGGCCCAGACGGCAAAGCAGGTTATTGTCCAAAAAATCAGGGAATCGGAACGCGAAACTCTTTTGGAAGAGATGAAAGCTAAAGTTGGAGAAATGGTTAGCGGAGTGGTATGGCGGTTTGCCAATAAAAATATTATTGTTGACATAGTTAAAACCGAAGCAATACTGCCTATTTCAGAGCAGGTTTTCAGAGAAAAATTCAATCTTGGCCAGCATATAAAAGCAATTATAGTCAAAGCTGAAAAAACTGCCAGAGGACCGTCAGTAGTATTATCGCGGACTCATCCCGATTTAGTAAAAGCGCTTTTTGAAGTTGAAGTCCCCGAAATCTATGAAAAGGTAGTTGAAATTGTAAAAATTCTTCGTCATCCCGGTTTACGTTCAAAAGTTTCTGTTGTATCCCATAATCCCAGAGTTGACCCTGTCGGCGCCTGTGTAGGAGTAAAGGGTGCAAGGGTAAAACCGATAATTGATGAGTTACAAGGAGAAAGAATTGACCTAGTGGCTTTTTCAAACGATCCTCAAAAATATATCGCTTCGGCGCTTTCGCCCGCAAAAGTTTTGTCTGTAACAATTATTTCTGACCAAGAAAAGAAGGCTGAAGCGTTGGTTGCCGATGATATGCTTTCTTTGGCTATAGGAAGAAATGGGCATAATGTTGCTCTGGCGGCAAAACTTACCGGATGGCATATAGATTTAAGATCAGAATCCCAGAAAAAACAAGAAGCTCAGGAAAAAAGCGCCGTTCAGACCGAAGACCTGGTAAAACTTGAAGGCATAGGGCCGAAGACCGCGGAAATTCTAACTAAGGCAGGGCTGACCAATATTCAAAAACTGGCCAATTCTAAAGTAGAAGATCTCACTACTCTTCAAGGAATCGGCGAAAAAACGGCTGAAAAGATAATTGAAGCCGCGAAAAACTTCATAACTGAACAAAAAAAGGAAAATGGCAAGACAGAGAAGACGGAAATAGAACAGGTTAAGGTTGAGCCCGAAGAAAAAAAAGAGGCAGAAGCAAAAGAAGAAACAAAAGAAGAAAAAGAAAAAGTCAGAGAGAAAAAAGGAAAAACTGAGGAAAAAGCTGATAAA
>JAPLKN010000007.1 GCA_026388075.1 Elusimicrobiota bacterium | reverse complement strand
GGGCGGTTACCATAACTTCCCCCTTTGAAAAAGGGGGATAATGGGGAATTTGCCGGTAATAAAAACTTCCTCACAAGCAGTTCGGTCCAAAGACCTTCCCCTACCCCTCTTTGTCAAAGAGGGGAACAACTGATACCCCGTCCGCCTTGGTGTATAGGTTCACAATATCGGTAACGGTAAGTAGATTTGGTTCTATTTGCCTTTGTTGTCATCCCCGAGGACTGTTATCGGGGATCCAGGTTTAATATATTTGAAATTTTAATGTCTTTTATTGTTTTAGATTCCCGATTACTATCTTCGGGAATGACACCACTTTTTCTAAAACAAGATTTAAAACTGTTACCGAAATACTGAACAACTACACTTGGGCGGACTGCGGGGAGGTTCATTTTTCATTGAATTTTTGACACTCCCTTCCGAACTCTTGCCAATTACAACATTTGCGCCGCAATAGGTATTTCAATACGCACTAAAGTTCCTTGTTTCTCTTGGCTTCTGATATCAATAATCCCTTGGTGTTCCTCAATGATCCGGTGCACAATAGAAAGCCCCAGGCCGGTTCCGCTGGGCTTGGTAGTAAAGAAAGGATTGTAAACCTCTTTTAAATCCTTGGGAGATATACCTGAGCCCGTGTCTTGAATACTGATGATCATTTTCTTGTTTTTTCCCTCGCTCGTAACCGTAATCCTGCCTCCCGCGCGACTGGCCTCTATCCCGTTAGAAAATATGTTTAGAAAAACTTCTTCCATTTTATGAACGTCGCAGAGGATCTCCGGAGCGTGCTCATCCAGAGACAACACTATTTCAATATTCTCCTTCTCTAATCTAGGCTTCAGGAGCGTGATGCTCCGTAATATCACCTCGTTTATACGGGCCCTGCTGAGCTCACTTTCCGACGGTTTGGTAAAGTTAAGGAACCTTTGGATCAATTCTTCACAGCGCTCTACTTCATCTATGATCATTTTTATTTTCTTGGCTTCCTTCAGGTTTTCCGGTTTCCTATAAAACATCTCCATGAAAAGTTTAATTGAAGTCAGGACTGTATTTACCTCATGGGCAACACCCGCGCCCATCAGGGACAAAGAAGCCAGTTTTTCCGCAACGCGCAATTGTTCTTCCATTCTATTCTTAGTTTCGCTCAATCTACGCATATCAAAAGCCCTTTCGATGAGCCTCATTACCTCATTTATATCAAAAGGCTTGGTAATATAGTCATAACAACCCTGCTTTATTGCCACTTTGGCTGTATCCAAAGTGGCGTAGCCGGTAATCACAATCATAATTAAATCCTTCTTTGCCTCATTTACTTTAGCGATAACTTCCATCCCGCTCATTACCGGCATATTTAAGTCTAAAAGCAGCAGATCAAAATTATCCTCTTTAATCCTATCCCAAGCCTCTTTTCCGTTTCCGGCAAAAATAACTTCGTAACCTTCCCGGCTGAGGAATCGGCTAAAGACATCCCGAACTACCTGCTCATCATCGGCGATTAGTATTTTGTATTTTTCCTTAACTTCGTGCTGTTTCATGTTCTGTCCTTTTCAAAGGAAGAACTATTGTAAAAGTAGTTCCTTTTCCTACTTCACTTTTAAAATCTATTTTTCCCTGATGATTCCCTATAATACGGTAGGTTATAGGCAAACCCAGGCCCATCCCTCTATTCGGAGACTTGGTAGTATAAAATGGGGTAAAGATATTTTGAAAGTTTTTCTCTGGAATACCGCAGCCTGTATCCTGGCAAGTGATCTCAATATGGCCTTTATCTTTGCCTAATGACCGGATACTGATTTCCCCGCCTTCAGGCCGGTTGAGGCTGATAATGGCATCCCTGGAATTGCTGATGATATTAAGGAATGCCTGTTGGAGCTGGTTAGAGTCGCCTTGCATTTTGGGAATACCTGATTCTAGCTCCTGAATGACTCTGATATTGTGCGTCTTAAGCTGCTGTTCTAATAGCGCTAAGGAGCTTAAGATGACTTGGTTGATATCTAATTCCAGCATCATAAAGTCGGACCTTCTGGAAAAAAAACGCACATTCTTGATAATAGCATCCATTCTATCAACTTGTTCTAATATTTTCTTTAAGTCATTTCTGATAGGGCTTCCTTTTTCCGTCTCCATAAGCACGGCCTGGGCAAAACCTTTTATGCCGGTCAATGGTTGATTGAGCTCATGCGAAATACCGGCAGCCAGTTGGCCCATGGCCGCCATCTTGCTGGCCTGAATGAGATCCTGCTGGTTGTGCCGGATTTCTTCGTAAGCAATCCTTAATTCTTCCTCCGCCTTCTTGAGCTCGGTGATGTCTCGGACTGTTGCCTGCAAAACTTCCTTGCCTTCCAACTCCATCCGTGTCAATAATACGGTGGCAAAAAATTCATCCCCGTCCGCCCTTTTATGTGTCCATTCAAAAAAATGAGACCCTTTTTCCATGGCTATAGCCATCATTTGCTGGGCTTTCACTGAAGACGAAATTCCGTCCGGCTGATATTCGGGCGACAGGCCCGCAGGGGTTTTAGTAGTAAACTCTTCTTCATCCTTGCACCTGAACATCTCCAAAGTTGCCGGATTTCCGCCAAAAAATCCTTTTTCAGGAGTTAATAACATAATTGCATCTTTAGATGATTCAAAAATGGTTTTATATCTTAATTCACTCTCCCAAACTGCCATCTCCGCCTTCTTGCGGTCAGTTATGTCGGTGAGGAAGTTAAGCGTCGCCGGCCTTCCGCCCCACTGAATCAATGTCGCGTTGATCTCAACCCATTTTATTGAACCGTTCTTGCTCACGAGCCTGAATGAATAGACCCCGACAAAGCTTTTCTCTTGTATCCTATTTTTGTAATTCTTGATAACCATGGCCGCATCTTCCGGATGTATCAACCCGGCAAAGGGCTTATCTATCAATTCCTCACGCGAAAAACCCAGAAGATCAACGGTTTTTTGATTTACAAACTTTAGCAACTCGTCCTGGGCAACCATGACCATCTCTCCGGCATTTTCCACAACTGCGCGGTATTTTTCCTCGCTTTCGCACAGCTTTTTTTCTTCGTTAAAATGGTTTGTTATAAGTTCTGCGATTTTGCCGAATTCATCCCTCTGTTTCTTTAGCTTTTCTATCGGTAAAAATGAGGAGGTTGAAAGGCTGGCCGATATTTTGTTCAGGGGATTTACAACCCATCTCAAAAGGATAAACCAAATAAGAAAAAGTCCTATCAATATTGAATTTATATAGCCAATAAAGAATAAACTGAAACTACGCTCCAGTTCTTTTGCCCCCAAAGACGTTATCCTGCTCTTCAAAAATCCGATAGTTTGGCCATCGCAGTCTTTTAATTCTTTTTTGATAAAATAAACATATCTCGGCCATTTCATTATTTTATCAGTTGATGGGACGGGCTGTTTTATGAGTGTCGTCTCACCCATTAACAGCTCTGAAATTTCTGACACATACTTTTCATTGATAATCTGGCCGACAAAAAAGTATCCGCTGTGCTCATATTTTCTTTCTGGATCTTTTGTTTTGTGGATAGACGTGCCGCGAATCCGCATCAGCCCTTTTGGAGTATCAGCATAAAAATCAAGAAATTTTCCTTTTTTGAAAATATTTCTGAATTTTTCCTTTGAAACAATAAATTTTTCAAGCTCTTTGTCAGCAAGGTCATTTATAGAATAAACAACATTAAAATCGAGGTTTAGCACCCATAAGGCGTTTATTTCAAACGTTTTAAAACCCGTATCCAGATTTTCTTTAGCCCACACAGGATCAAGATTGTTCACAAAACTGAACATATCATTCCAAAACGTATAGTCAGCAACGAAAGCTTTCATCGGCTTATTTTTTAGCTCCATTACATCGTCCAGTAATCTGGTTTTGCTCTTTTTTAGGTCCCTGATAATTAGGTTTGTCTGGTTTTTTCCTAAAATATTTATTCCTATTATGTTCAAAACGATTAATAACAGAAATCCAGCTAATAATAGAAATACTTTTTTTCTAACATCCATAACAATCCTTTTTTATTTTACAAATACTCCCAAAATTGATTAAAAACAAAAACCCAAACTAAAGCCGCCATAAATACTTGGTATCTGGTTCCCAATATTTTCGTCAGCAACATCTCCAAAAGGCACTGAATAAAATAACGAAGGAGTAATAGTCATCTTTTCTCGCACTGGGATTATGATTTTAGTCCCCAAGACATAGTCGCCACCTTGCCTATAAATATCATAATTTACGTAGCTGCCTAAATGGACATATAGTATAGTTTCAATATCATATTCATTTATTAAAGAAACATTTTTTGTTACTTCAAGCGAGCTATAACTTCCCTTGTAATAATCGTAGTCATCATAATACATAATATTAATACCCACAGGTAAATTATTAATGGTTAAGCTGACAAACCATTCTTTTGTTGAACTAGATCCCGAATAAGGGTAATGATAGCTGACATGGCCAATGGAAATATCCGCTGGCTCAAATGATTTCGTATAAGAAACGGTAAGGTCTATCTCGTTCGAATCAACTGCATCATTAGTATTTTGAATAGGCATACTTGACCAAAAGCTTGCGTTTATTGTTTTGTAATTTATGGAAAATGATGGTTGGACAACAGGATCTTCATCTACTGTAACTCCTCTGAACACATATTTTGAAAAATAGTCAAATGTTCCATTAAAACAAATACTTTCATTGGCTAACAATATGCGTTTGCCGGATTCTTTATTTTCCGTTTGGCCGCAATACCCTATTAAGACAATTGAAAACAAAAATACCAAAATACTCACAAACCTTAACATATTCCTTTTCATTTATCCCCTCCATTCCTTAACATTGGGGTCAGGTCTTGCAATACGACATTTAGCCTTTAGCAAAGCCTTTCGTAAGGGTCAGGTCTTGCAAGCATACATTTATTGACCGCCCTTCCATTTTTCTCATTTTACGGCTTATTGTAGCATAATGCACATTCATAATCTCCGCTATTTCCTTTAATTTATACCCATATTTCCTATAAGCGGTTACTATTCCGTCTGATTCAGATAGCAGTTCTGATAAAGCAGGCCTGACTGGTTGCCTCTGCGAGCGAGGCACCTCACAAGGGCTGGGAGTATTTTTTTCAAGATTTTCTATAAATACTTCCTTCCCAAGATATATTTGCCCTTTTAGGCTATCCCAGGGCTTAGCTACATCCTTTTCATTAACAAATTCGGTGAATTCTTTTATTGCCTTCTCTCTCGTTTTATTAAATTGCGACAGCACCCATAGGACATTAAGCAACGCCGGTTTATTCTTTAAGCCAATTGTCGCATGATAACTACTCCATGCGTAATTCTGAGCATTTTTTGCTATTTTTGCTCTCACGGGATTCAATACTATATACCTTATCAATTCCAGCAAATACGCATCTTTTTGCACTATTACGGCCTTAAACCTTCCTTGAAAAAGATGCCCAACCCGCTTATGTGAATGATTAAAATATTGTGTATAGACACCGTTTAACTGCCTCATGCCTTGTGAAAGATTCGCCTTAGGAGTTTCTATCAATAAATGATAGTGATTTCCATCAGGCAGAAGCTGTAACATATCAAGCCATATCTTTCAATCACATCTCCGAGCAACTTCAAAAAATATTTTCTATCGTTGTTTGAAAGAAAAATATTCTTTCTCTCGTTCCCGCGGCTTGTGATGTGATATAGCGCGCCTTCAAAGTTTATTCTTAATGGCCTAGTCATATCAGCGTTATTTAATCATACCAAAATGTCGTATTGCAAGACCTGACCCCATTAGCTTTAAGTTGAGTTGAATTATGCTAATATTCTATAGTATAATGTAATGATTTGTCAAGCAAAAACTGTATCCGTCGATGGCCTGCCATGTGGGCATCTTGGGAAGAGATTTTTGTGAGTGTTGGTTTTTTGAAGAAAGGGTTAGGTTTTTATTGTCTTTTTCGGTGGATTTAAAAGCGGGTTGGCTTCTTTAGTTTCGTCCTCGCTTACCATAGCAACTTTGATCACTGATTGCATTTCTTCCAAATCAAAGGGTTTGGAAATGGAAGTGTAGGCGCCCAAACGGGCGGCGGCAAGATTATCCTCTAATGTTGAGAAGGCGCTAAGCATTATCACAACTATATTGATGTCAATCTCTTTAATCTTCCTTAAGGTCTCAATTCCGCCGATCCCCGGCATTTTTATATCCAAGAGTACTAAATCCGGCTTATCTTTTTTTATTACATCAAGAGCTTCCTCACCACTCGACGCAGTGAGCACATTATATCTCGTAAGCACGCGGCTGAAAAAATCCCGTATCACATTTTCATCATCAACGACTAATACTGTCTTGCTGCGGCCCGATTTTATCTCAACGCCAAGCTTTTCCACCTCTGGTTTGCCTTTAATTTGGTTCATTAACCATTTATCGATCAGCTCCTTCTTAAAACGCCACTCACTGGCTACTTTAAAGGCAGGTATTGTTCCCCGTCTGGCAAGTTTGTACACTGTCATCTTATTCATCTGTAAATACTCTGCCAACTGTTGAACATCCATTAAGTTTTCCACTATGTATTCTCCATTCAATCAATTCTGAAATAGTATTAGAAGGGATTATACTACACTACAGCGTACTAGTCAAGAAAAATGGGGTCAGGTCTTTAGATTTAACATTGCGGATGATATGCACCGATTGTCCTGCTCACTGTTACATAATGCAAACCTAAACACTTTGCTATTTCTGCCTGTTTGTATCCGTATTTTATGTGCGCTTCAACGATCTTTAAATTTGCATTATTCCCCGTCCGCCGCGGCGGACTACGGGGTTACCTTGTTGTTGTAGCCGCACCCTTAAGGGTGCGTTGAAATGAGCGCGGGCTAAAGTCCTCGACCCATAGGGCCTATGAACCCGAGGGCCCGCGGCTACCTCTGATACCGCCCCGCAGGCGGGGCGGATGTTCATTGTAAAGACTTGCCCCTTTTTTTTGGAAAGATTTACTTCCAAATTCCTTTTTTCTTGATTTTCGCTTCTTTTACAATCTGGTTAAATCTGTCTTCATACTTAATATTTGGAGGCCTTAACTCAACATTAGAATATCCTGCTTTTATTACTTCTTCATTTAACATTCTACCGTCACTAACAAAAATATATCCAACAAATCTATGTAATCTATCCCATTTTCTTTCATCAAATTCAATTAGGATTCTATCCCCCTCTCTTACAAGAGATTTCACCAATTTAAAAGACTCTTTTTCTCTTTTTTTCAGGGTTTTTTTATATTTTTTGCTTTTATAAATTTCATCACCGGGGCCCAGCTTTGGAATAGCAACGCCAAGAAAATAAATTGTTTCTTTCTGCCCGTCATACTCAATTTCCAGGGATTGCCCGTCAACAACTTTCAGCACTTTAGCCGTTTCTTGAGCAAAAACGACAACGCTATATGCTAGAATTAAAAAGCCAACTAATAAATTTCTATACATAAACTTTTTTTTGTTTTCTTGCTTTTTAAAACGAAAATCGGACAAATTTGTTTGATTATGAACTAAATATCATTTTGCAAACAAAGTAATTTTATATTTTTATCATAATTTTATCAAATTTACAATTACATTTAAATTATACTATAATTACGGCAATTATGATTCCCCTTATTATTAGCTTGTTCTCAAAAGTTTTCGTTTTTGTTTTAGCCGGAATATTAATTGCAAGATTTTCCGGATCTAAAGCTGAATTCTATGCCGAAAAATTAATTTCTTTTATTTTATATATTTTGGTCCCGCTATTCATAATAGATACTATTTGGACAAATTCTATCTCATTTTTTAGCGCTTGGAAAGTTGCAGCAACAGCAATCTTTGTTATAATTTCCGGCGCATTTCTTTCATATATATTGGCAAAAGTAAAAAAGGCATCTTTTCCAAGATATGCGTTATCAATAGCATTTATGAACTCGGCATTTTTGGCAATACCGATAGCTTCTCTATTGTGGGGTAAAACGGGCGCTCAATACGCTATTATCTATAATATTATTTTAACTGTATCCCTTTTTACACTCGGGGTTTGGTGGATAAGCGGCAAAAGTTCTTTAATTGAAATGTTTAAACTGCCGGAAATTTATTCAATAATAATAGGTTTCATCTTATATTTTTTAAAAATAAAGCCGTTACCAGAAATTTCAAAAGCCCTTCAATTTATTTCAAGTATTACACTTGCCTTTATGCTTATTTTTGTGGGCTATAGAATAGCAAAAATCAAATTTCACATTGTTTGGGATTCTATAATTGGAGTTATGCTCAGAATATTCGGAGGATGGATTTCTGCTTTAATTGCGGTTTATTTTTTGGCAATACCATATCCCGAGGCAGGAATCTGCATTATGAGCTCAGTTATGCCCACAGCGATTATGTCTTATATTTTAGCAGAAAAATTCAAATCTGATTCAGAATTTGTTGCTACAACAATAGTACTCGGCACAATAATATCAATATTTACTATTCCTCTGGTAGGATACCTCTACGGCAGACATTAATTATCCCTTTTCATCATTCAAAAAAGTATTAAATATCTGAATTTTCATTATATTAGTATTTTATTGATTTAAATAATAAGATTTGATATATTTCTACTGATCATGAATATTACATCAAATAAAAAAACAAAAGCCGCAAGGCTTTCTATCTTTTCCAATACCTTTCTTATAATCTCTAAATTTATAGTCGGTTTCTTGACCGGTTCGGTAAGTATTCTTTCTGAAGCCATT
>JAPLKN010000006.1 GCA_026388075.1 Elusimicrobiota bacterium | reverse complement strand
TATTTGCAATTCCAAGTAATAGGGCTGCAAGGCATATAAACAAAAGGAAAGGAAACATCAGCCGGGTAAGGTTGACGGTAAGTTCAAATTTATCAGGGTTAGATGTAAACCCGTAAGCAACAACATTTACGATTTGAGGCGCAAAAATCATTCCTAAAATCATTAAAACGGTCAAAACCAAAGTCAAAGCAGTAAAAACAACATTGATTAGTTCCTGGGTTTCCTCCTTGGTTTTTGAACTAACATATTCGCTTAAAACAGGAATAAAAGATGCGGAAAGAGAACCTTCTCCCAAAAGTCTCCTGAAAAGATTTGGGATTCTGTATGCCGCATAAAAAGCATCAGCAGCCAGACCGGCGCCGAAAACATGGGCCACGAGCATATCGCGGATATATCCCAATATGCGGGATACCATCGTTCCCATCGCAACCCTTCCGGCATGTTTGGTCAATTGTTTTTCTTGGCTCATAATTTTAGTTTGAAAGTTGAAGGTTATAAGGTTTAAAGTTAACGACTCTGAAACTTTTTAACTAATTTATTCTCTTTTGCTAGGTTCTATTTTGCTTAAAACTTTCTAACTTTTAACTTTTTAACCTTCAACGCCTTCTTAGAAGAAATTTGACTTACTATATTAAAAAATGTAAAATCTGTGCTCGATGTTTTAAAAAATCTTATTACGCCAGCCCCAGGCTGGCCCGCCTTGGGCGGGGAGGAAGAAAAAATGGCAAAACTTAAAACTGGACGTCATACATCTGCTATAAAGCAAAATAGAAAATCAAAAAGAGCTGAATTAAGGAACCAGTCGGTAAAATCAAAGATTAAAAATCTCGTTAAAAAAGTTGAAGAAGCTGTTTCAAAGAAAGATAAAAAACTTGCTCAGGAACTTCTTAACACCGCTTTTTCAGAATGGGATAAAGCGGCAAAAAGAAATCTTATACATTCAAACGCCGCTTCAAATCAGAAAGCCCGTCTTTCACGGTTAGTAAGCAGCCTTTCCGCATAAAACAAATATTAGTTCATCAAATATCAGTTTCGCGGGACGCGCTGAAGTTTTTATTTCCAGATCTGCCTGCAAAATAAGCCCGATTGAGTTCTCAAGACTATTCAAGCTGAATTTTTTAAGATTTTGAAAAAAATTCCTGTCAAAATAGTTATGTAATCTAAGCGCCTGACGTATTTCCGGCGCTCCGGCCTTTTCTTCTTCCAGTAAACTTTTGGCAAGCAAGAATCTTCTTACAATCCAGTAAATCCTAAAAAGAATTTTTATCGGTTCTTCGCCTTCTCTGAGTAATTCTTCGGTAATTTTTAAGGCGGATTCCAAACTCTTTGATTCAAGAACCTCTGCCAGCCGGTTTAAATTTGCTGTTTTTGTGTGGCCGCTTACCAACTCAACATCTTCATCCGTAATTTCGGTTTTCTTCCCGACAAATAAAATTAATTTTTCTATCTCGTTATTTAGGTCTAAAAGATTTGATCCTGATTCCTGGGCAAGAAGAAGTGAAGCCTCGGAATGTATTTTTTTGCCGTGCTGGGCAACTTTTCTTTGAATCCATTGCGGAAGCTCGTTATCATAAATTCTTTTGAACTCCACTATAGAGCCGTTTTCTTCAGCTATATTGAATAATGCCCTGGATTTTGCGTCTCTGCCGACTTTATCCGTCCACATAATAACAAAACAAGTTGATGCTACCGGTGCTTTTAAAAACTCGGATATTTTTTCAGAATCGCCTGCCTTTAATTTTTGGGCGTTTTTCAGTATAACAAGCCTTTTATCTCCCATAAAAGGAAGAGTTTGAACAGCAATGATCATTTCTTCAATCTTGGATTCATTCCCGAAAAATATTTCTCTGTTCAAAGAATCAACCGCTAGGGCCTTTTCTAAAGCCTTTAGTGCTTCGTCATGGTCATATGAATCCTCCCCGGCAAAAACATAAACGGGAGAAAACATTTTTTTATCTATTTCGGCATAAAACTGCTGAGAAGTTATGTAGGGCATAGTTTTAGGACAAATTTGTTATAAAGTTATAAGGTTAAAAGTTATAAAGTTTTTTTGAAAATTTTATTAAGGTCAACTTTTTAACTTTCTAAACATTTTAACTTTTAACGCTTTTAGCCGTTTATTGAGGGACTTTCTTTTCCGATATTCCGGTAACCGATCCAAAACCATCAATCGTTCTTTTTGTAATGTTTCTGGCCATATTTTCCCAAATTATTTGCCTTGCTTCTTCTTCCGTCATTCCGCCGGAAAGCGTTGAATCATAATAAATTTGGATGCCTTCAAGATTCGGTTCAGACCATAATGTTACATTATGTGTTTTATCAACAAAATAGACATTGACCAATATCCACAATTTATACTGCTGAGTAACCATATTAGCATCGTATGTCAAAGGCTGTAAAATATATTTTGATATTTCGCCTACTAAAGAACCTTCCGCTTCAGATTCGTTATTTACTACTGCCAAACGGCCGTCCCTGATGAATTCATCAATTACCGCAAGTTTAAGTTTCTCCTCAAGGCCGTATTGAGAAGTGCTGTTTACAAACGGCTTAATAAACACCTTTTTGATGTTCTGAGGAAGAATTTGCGGCGCCGGTTTATAAGGCCCGGAACAACCGGAAATAATTAAAAATGAGACCATGGCTACACAGGCATACAATTTACTTAACATAAAACCTCCGTTTTTGTAACAAAATCAAATATTAAAAAAAGAACTGACTATTTTTCTAATGCTGAAAAATATATGGAAATTGCTTTGTCACCCACCGCTTCACCCTGCCAAACAATATTTATTTTGTTATTAATCCAAATCCTGGGATGACTGTATCCATAAGTTTCTTTTCCAGGCAAATCATTTATTTTTAAATTCTTTACAAAAGTTCTTCCTTCATCGGAAGACCTTGAATAATAAATATCCGGAGTACCGAGCATATTTCTATTATCCGACCACACAACATGAATTTTCCCCAAATCATCTACCTTTATTGAGGGGTTCAAAACTCCTTCAGGATCTCCCCCACTATCGATCCTGTCAGATACTGGAACACTATATTCAAAAGTTTCCCCTTTATCTACTGACTTTAAAAACCTAATGCTAAGTTTTGGATCAGCATCTCTGTAATCCGACCAAATTACATAAACATTTTTTTTCCGAAAGTTGCAATATCCGGATTTCTAGTTTCAAAAAATTCATTATCATCTATTCTTCTAGGCCTAGAAAAGCTTTCTCCTTTATCCATAGATTTGACCAGAAAAACTCCCCAATAAATATTGTCTTTCTTTGCGGACCATATGATATATAAAGTTTCATCCGATCCAATTGCTATTCTAGGCTCTTTATCTATTCCCGTCTTAGGATTGTTTACAATTTTATTTTTGCTGAAAACTTTTCCATCAAACGATTTCGAAAGAAAAATATTGTCTTTTTCACCCTCCCATACCAAGTAAATGTGTTTTTTAAAAATGGCTATAGAAGGCTTTGTTTGAAAAGCCGTTTTTGTCTCGCTAACAAAGATGGGGGTACTAAAATTTATTCCTTGATCTTCTGATTTAATATAAAAAATCTTATCGTCGGCATAATATGCAATATGAATTACACCTGACCCATCAACCGCTAGAGAGGGGCAATTAATAGTGTAACTTTCTTCAGATGTAGCAGAATTTGGTTTTGAAAACTTTTTCCCACCAATAGATTTTGATATCCCAATGCAAGGCAAAATGCTTGATTTGCCCGTATTGATATTCTTTATTTCATTGCCCTGAAAAATAACAAAAATATTATCTTTAGTATCCCCTGCGATGTCAGGATAAAATCCGTTATTGAGGTTTTTTGCAACGCTCGGAGGTCTATCATCGTATATTTTTATCTGCCCTGCAATAACGACAGAACAGGCAACCGTAAGAAAAGCAAAACCACCCAAAAACGAAACTAGTCTTTTTTTCATATTCTTCTCCTTGCATGTAACTGAATGATTTTTAAAACATTAAGATACTAAGCCTGCCGTTAATCTGAACGGGAAGATCAATAGTATCTTCAGCAATATATTTTTCATCCGCTTTTGGCCATGAAGCATCTGATATACTTTCTTTATGGCCCGTCGTTTCCCAAAGTTCTTCGCAAATATGGGGCGTAAAAGGAGAAAGAAGAATTATTGCCGTTTCAAAAGCTTTTCTTGATAATATATCGCCGGAAAACTGATATGCATAAATAGCGTTTACCAGCTCCATTACAGCTGAAATTGCGGTATTAAGCTGTTTTTCTTTTTCAATATCGTTGGTGACTTTTTTAATTGCATAATGCATTGAACGCAAAAGTTTTTTTTCAGCTTCTGCCTTTTGAGGATCCTCATACACTTTTGGTTTTGAAGAAATTTCCAACTTTTCCAAAAGGCGCCAAATCCGGTTCAAAAAACGCCACGAACCTTCCACTCCTTCATCAGACCAGTCCAGCTGTTTTTCAGGCGGGGCAGCAAAAAGCACAAAAAGCCGTGCGGTATCAGCGCCGTATTTCTTCACTATTTCATCAGGCACCACAATATTTCCCTTTGATTTTGACATCGCGCTTCCGCCCAAAGTTACCATCCCTTGAGTAAGAAGCCGGCCAAAAGGTTCGTCTGATTTTAAAAGGCCCAGATCTCTCATAATTTTGTGCCAGAACCGAGCATAAATCAGATGCATGCACGCGTGCTCAATCCCTCCGATATATTGGTCAACGGGAAGCCAGGCATTAGCTAAAGCTTTTGAAAACGGTTCTTTATTATTTTGGGGATCGCAATAACGGGCAAAATACCAGGAAGAATCCACAAATGTGTCCATAGTATCCGTCTCACGGCGAGCTTTTGATCCGCATTTCGGGCATTTAACATTAACGAACTCTTTAACTTCCCCTAGCGGAGAATGCCCCGTTCCGGTAAGTTTTACATTTATGGGCAGGACAACCGGAAGGTCCTTTTCCGGGACAGGCACTATACCGCATTTGTCGCAATGTATCATCGGTATCGGCGTTCCCCAGTATCTTTGCCTGGACAAAAGCCAATCTTTAAGCCGAAAATTAACGGATTTTTTTCCAAGTTTTTGGCTTTCAAGCCATAAAGTTACTTTTTCTTTTGCCTCCGTTGAAGGAATGCCGTTGAATTGCCCGGAGTTAACTATTACACCTTCGCCTTCATAAGCGCTTCTGTCTAAATTTGTTTCAGGGGAATGAATAACTTCTATGATAGGCACATTAAACTTCTTTGCAAATTCCCAATCTCTTTGATCGTGCCCCGGTACCGCCATTATTGCACCGGTGCCATATCCCATAAGCACATAATCAGCTGCAAAAATCGGTATTTTTGTTTTGTTTACGGGATTTATTGCCCATACCCCTTCAAGCTTGACTCCGGTTTTTTCCTTTTCCTGCGCCCTGTCGGGAGTAGTTTTTTGGCATTCCTCGTGGATATATTTGTGTACTCGGTCCCAATTCTTTATTTTATTTTGAAGTTCTTCAAAAATTTCGTGTTCCGGCGCCAGGACCATAAACGTTGCGCCGAAAAGAGTGTCAGGCCTTGTGGTAAAAATCCTTAAATTTGATTTGTAACTTCCGGATTCATCTAAAATTTCAAAGTCTACTTCCGCGCCAATCGATTTTCCTATCCAATTTTTTTGCATCAACAAAACTTCTTGAGGCCAGCCATCCTTTATCAGTTCATGCCCTGAAAGCAATTCGTCAGCATAATCAGTAATTTTAAAAAACCACTGTTCAAGCTCTTTGTCCGCGACTACAGAATCACACCGCCAACATAAACCCTGGTTTACCTGCTCGTTGGCCAGCACGGTTTGACAGGAAGGGCACCAATTTACGCGTGCTCTTTTACGAAATGCCAGGCCCTTTTCCCACATCTTAATAAAAAACCACTGGTTCCACCGGTAATATTCCTTATCGCATGTAGCAAATTCCCTGGACCAGTCATAAGAAATCCCCAGCAGTTTAAGCTGCATCGTCATGTGTTTTATATTGTCTCTGGTCCATTTTTCGGGATGAATTTTATTTTTTATGGCTGCATTTTCCGCAGGCATTCCGAATGCATCCCAGCCTATCGGATGAAGCACCTGGTGGCCTTTCATGCGGTAGAACCTTGCGAATACGTCGCCAATGGAATAATTCCGCACATGACCCATGTGAAGCTGTCCCGAAGGATACGGAAACATTACCAGGCAGTAATATTTCGGTCGCTTGTCTCTCTCTGCGGTTTTATACGTACCGTTTTTATCCCAGTACTTTTGCCACTTTTTCTCAATTTCGCTGAAATTGTAGGTTTCTGACATATTCTTTCCTTTCTAGGTTTCTTTAAACAATACTACATTGCTTTTCGTGAAAAATCAAGACTTTCATTGCTCTACGAAAATTATGTCAACAGCGCTGACACAATTTTCTTATCCGGGTAGGCATCATAGAATTGACGCTCAAAATGCTTAGCAATCTTCATCAAATGCTCTCCCGGTCAAATCCAAACCCTCTCTAAGAGTGCTTCTAAACTACATTATCCCAATATCGATTTTCTCACAGTGTTTTTGCCACTTTTTCTCAATTAACGAAAAATCATAAATTTGAAACATCCTATTCCCCTATTCTTTGGATTAATAATTGGCTTGAACCAAACCATTAACCTTTTCGAGTTGATTATCGTAATCAATTATTATTTTGATTGCCCGATCACTTATCTCAGTTTTGCCGAAAAACGACTTCGGGAAAGTTATTTCAATGTTTGGCTCATTCACTTTCTGAGCGAAGCTACCATCATCACTGACTATATAAGCGCTGCGGTCTCCCAGTATCTTTTCATTCAAATCATATAGGTCGATTAAGCCCACATAACGATTTACATCGCCGCCATTAATCTCGCTTTCTTCGTCAAAAGTAACTCTAATCTTGAATTTGATTTCGGTATTTTTGATCGTAAAGTTTGTAGTAGATTTCGTGTACTGGTTATGCTCAATTATTACTGGTTGTACATATTTAATAGTTCCGTCCCCATCATACCTAAGTGTCGGGACATCAACACTACCAGATTTATCTTTCTTATGATCAGTCATTTTTAAGTTAGTAATTTTTATGGTTCCTTTGACTTTATAGACATCTACAAGGGCATATGGCCACTTTTGCTCTATTACTATTTCGCCCCTTCCCACTCCTTCTTTTTCTTTTTCCGCTTTTTCAATTATAACAGTGACAACATCTGAAGATGATCCCCTCTTTGAAACGGCAATAGCTTTAATTCTATGATCCCCTTCTTTGACATTTGAAGTATCCCAACTATATTGCAAAGCTTCAATTAAGGCAACTTCCTTCTTGATTTTTGTTTCGTCGTCAATTGACAAACTGCTCGTCACTTTTTGAATCCATGGTTTATCTTTAATATTTTTATTTATTGCGTCTGGATATTCCCACGATTTGCGAAGCGTATTATAATACTTCAAAACAATATCTTGCATACTATGTCCTTGAAAATCATATTGCCGCACTAATTCGTTCCAACGTTTTGGTCTCACATTTTTTATTCTATTTAATTCATTCTGTTTATTAGTCAATATCTGCAGTGCCGCCTTAAGATTATACTCTGTATCAGTACCTATCCTTTTGAAATCCCATCCATTTTCTTCCAGCAATCCGCTATTTTCACTATTTATTTGCATTAAACCACAATCAGTCGATTCATCAGTATTTACACATCTATATGTATTTCCATTCTCGTTAAACTGCTGCCATCGGCTTTCCTGCCATGCAATGGCTTTAAGCAAGTCCTTGTCAAAATTAGAATTAGTGTTGCTCAATAAATCATCTATTTCTTTATATGATTTATTTTTGTCGCATTTATTGGGATAAAAACCTGCAGTTATATTAACCATTCCTGACACAGTTTTATTATCTTCAGGATTTTGAATTTTGACGCAAAAAGGATACGCGATGCCCGCTACTGCAAATAAAAAGAAAAAAAGAAAAATAAAATATTTTTTATTTAACAAGAATATCATATAAATCTTTCTTAAAAGGGATTTCTTTAATTGCTGCTCCCTTCTCAGTATCATAAACTATCACTTTATTCTCCTTTAGTGCCTGCACAAAAAGCAATTTTCCATCAGGAGATATGGCAGCCCCAGCGGCCCAATATGGGAATGCTTTTTCGCTCTCAACAGATAGTGTTGAAGTATCAAACTTAACTATTTTCTCATTCCCTATGATATATAAATACCTTCCGCCGGAATTTAATAACAAACGAAATACTTTATATTCATCAGAAGTAAGGTTTATGGTTTTCAAGATACCTTTATTAAGATATACTACTCTGAACTTATAGTCTTTACTTGAATCCGAATCATAATGATAGGTAATGAGGTAAATAGTGTAATTTTCGCCTGCTATAATGTCTTGGATATGTTCATGTTCAGTTAGCCTGATTGTCTTATATTCACTATCAGTATCTGTATTGATTATCTTCAAACCATCAATCACGGCCGTGTAAACATATTTTCCGTCATCTGACATACCTATTAAACCAGTATTTATCTTATTTTCTTCGAGTATTTTTAATTGTTTTTTCTGATCAAGGTCTATGACAAACAATCCACCTGTTGCCTCTTTTCCCCAGCCGGGGGCACCTATATACAACTTTTTACCATTAGGTGTTGTTTTTGATCTAATTCTTCTTGGAACAGGCTGCCCGTCATACTCAATATCCCCTAATGCTTTAAATGTCGAAATGTCATAACACGATATTTGTGAAAGGCCTATTTCATAAAGAACGTTATCTGATGCTGCAACACCAAATTCTGCAAAGATTTCTTTAATTGGTTTATAAGAATCATAA
>JAPLKN010000005.1 GCA_026388075.1 Elusimicrobiota bacterium | reverse complement strand
TTCTTTTCGCAAATAAAGCATCAATATAGAAATCATCGCGGTCTTTCTGAAAGGCATAAAATTAGTTACTTAAAATGGTTTTGCTACTTCAAAACTGTCAAAAATAGCAACACTTTTTAACCTTTATGCCCAGAATGACATTAGGGGCTGATTTTAGTAGTTATGCCACTATCTGAAGGCAGACAGGATACGAAAGGCAACCAAAAGATCGGATTAAATATATAGAAATACAAATAAAAAACGGGTGGCAATTATTTTTAACTGCCGCCCGTTTTATTATTTTAAATAATTATTTCTTACTTTTTTTTAGTTTTTACCTGCATTGAATAAATAATCTTTTTTCCTGCCATATCGTAAATTTCCATTGAAGGAACGCCTTCATAATTTTTGTTTTTAATATATTTGCTAAGCACTGGATAAACTTTCATTACACCGATATAAATTGACAGTATATTTTTAAGCGGAAATTCTGCAGTCATACTCGGCGTTTTAGGATACAGCATTATGTTATATTTTGTTTTTAGTTTAGGTATCTTAACGTAATCTTTTTCTTCCAAAATAACGCCTACAATGCTTCGTAAATCTGCTTCCTTCACAGTTTTAGGATTATCATAATATATCCCGAATCCCTTTGAGGTATCTATTTTTTCATTGTTAAGCAGATCCCGATAAATTTCCATTTGAATTTTTCCAACTCCGTTGTAGGAGCCTTTATGTTCTTTATAAACCAGCTGAAAAGGTCCGATCTCTTTTTCAACAACGTTTATCCGCATAAACGTGCCCAGCGAATAAAAATAGATGCCGATAGATATTATAATTAATGCAACAATTATCAAAAATATTCTCATTTCAGACCTCCTGGTATAATGTTCATTATACCTGATATATTTTCTCGTTAAATCCGGGGCCCAATTCCTTATGAACCTTAAAACAGCAACCTATTATTTTCCCAGTCAGTTCATCAATTTGTTTCATCTGTGTAATCATTGTCTAATCTGCGTCCGCCCCAGTCGCCGCGCCTGCCGGCGGGCAGGGATCAGCCTTGGGCTGATAATCAAGGTATCCTATGTCTTTTTATCTTCTTTTCTTGCGGGATTCTTTAGGCGAAACAAAAGAAAGTCGCTGGCTTTTTTTTAATTCCTCGTCCACATCTTTCACTGCTAATGCAAACTCTGCAGCAAATACATACATCTTTTTCCCGGAGAAAAAGTCCGCTACTTTTTTTACTAGATATGTGTGCAGTTTGTGCCCTTCCAGCAATGAAGTATTTAATGCAAGTCTAAAGCCATATTTCATCCAATGACCTTCAGGAAATTTTAAATAAATTGTATTTTCTTGTCTTGCCAGTTCATCCCAGGATTCTGAACTTGTCTTCCATCCGTCTTCTCTAATATAGCCTGATATTTCATATAAATATTGTCTTTTTCTTTCTTTCAAACCGTTGTATTTAAGTTTAATTTTCATGTGCAGCCGTTCATTCTGGAAACGCTGGTATAACTTAAGATCGGAAGGAAGAGCAAACTCAGAACTAATATTTTCAGTTTCTTGAGTTATTGCTTTGCCCGGCACAAGATACTTATTTCTATAAATCGTCCTTGAATATAATTCATTATCATTAACTGAATAAAATTTTAACTCTAAAGAAACATTTGTGGCTGGTGTCTGCCCATAATTCTTTGTTTCCCAGCTGAACTTGCATATATCCCGGCCATATCTTTCCTTATTTAAATCAAGGTTCCAATCTTCAAGGGAAAGTATAGGCCTATTTCGCATTTCCATATCTTCCCTCATAAGATTAAAATTGTCTCTGGTAACAAAATATGCAGCAACAATTGTAGAGACAGATATTAGAGATATAAATGTATAAATCCAGTTTTGAGCTATTTTTGCGCTGCGTGCTTTCATTTTATTTTCCTGGTATAATGTTCCTTATACCTGCGTTTTTTCAGCTATTTGGTTTTTTTGTTCTATCTGAGTAATCTTTATCTAATCTGCGTCCGCCCCAGTCGCCGCGCCTGCCGGCGGGCAGGGATCAGCCTTGGGCTGATAATCAAGACATCCTGATCTTCACAGGATGTCCTTTTCCTTTAGTTTTGATCATTTTATCTATTTGGTTTGTTTGTGTCAATAAATATTTAAAGACAAAGACGTTTAAAAGTTATAATGTTTATAAAGTTATGAAAGTTGAAATATTTTAAAACTGGGCATTAAAGACCAAAGGCGTGCAAAAATGTAAAAGTTTGGAAGGGTAAAACTATAGAAACGTTTCAAAGTTTAGAAAGTGTAAATGTTTAGAAGGTTTAAGATTTTTAACTTTGAGGCTTTTACCGAACTCTACTTTCTGTCATCTTCGGGCTTGCCTGCCCGCCGGTTTTGTGGAGGGACCCGGAGATCCAGAAATATTTCATCTAATATAGTAGATTACCGGTCAAGCCGGGTAATGACAAAATAGTGGAAAAATGTAGTTCGGCAACAGCTTCGCTTTTACACCTTTACACCTTCAAAACTTTCAAAATGTATCAAGATTCAGTGCCTGGCTTTACTTATTTAACTTATTGCCGCTAGTTTTCTGCTTGCTATTTACAGAAATGACAGAAGTAAATAGGTGTCTGTTGTACTAGCTCAATAATTCGGTAACTTTTTGTAGTTTATCAAATGGTGTTATATAATTCAAACCGCCATGTTTGCGTAAATGGTTAAACTCGAACAGGAAATTTCCAAGATTAAGGATAATATCTTGTTCTGAAGCAAA
>JAPLKN010000004.1 GCA_026388075.1 Elusimicrobiota bacterium | reverse complement strand
ATTGCAGTTATTACGGGGGCTGCTCAAGGTATAGGGAAGGCAATTGCTGAAGCTTTTGCAAAAGAAGGGGCAAAAGTAGTTATATCAGATATTAATGGAGAGCTTGCAAAAAAAACTGCCGAAGAAATCAAACAAAAATTTAATATAGAGACTTTATCCGTCGATGGCAACACATCTAGTTTGAGTGATTGCGAAAAATTAATCCAACAGACACTTGACAAATTTCAAAAAATAAATATACTAGTCAACAACGCCGGGATAACCCGCGATAATTTGATATTAAGAATGACGGAATCTGAATGGGATTCGGTCATATCTGTAAACTTAAAAGGGGTCTTTAACTGCATTAAAGCTGTAAGCAAAATTATGATAAAACAAAGGTCAGGCAAAATAATTAATATTGCTTCCGTAGTTGGTTTGATGGGAAATGCGGGCCAAGCCAATTATTCTGCTTCAAAAGGCGGAGTTATAGCGTTAACTAAAACCTGCGCCCGTGAATTTGCTTCACGCAATATTCTTGTTAATGCGATCGCTCCGGGCTTTATAAGGACTGCAATGACCGATGCGCTTCCTGAGGAAGCAAAAAAGAAACTTTCTGAACAAATTCCTCTGTCACGCCTAGGTGAACCGGAAGATGTGGCCAGGGCAGCAGTTTTTTTAGCAAGCGATGATTCTTCATATATTACAGGACATACCATATCTGTAAACGGTGGTATGTATATGTAATATAATAGCGGTTAGCGTATAGCACATAGCGGATAGTAAATGACTTTTCCTTTGTTTCTTTATCCGCTAAACGCTGTCCGCTATACGCTGAGTAGCATGGCAGCTAAAGGCTGATAGCCCACGGCTTAGGGCTAGGAGTTGAAAGCTGATAACAAAATAAGGAGGAAAAGAAAATGGCAGAAGTAGAATCAAGAGTAAAGGAAATTATTGTTGAGCAGTTAGGTGTTGATCCGGCGGAAGTTACGACACAAGCTTCTTTTGTGAACGATCTTGGTGCAGATTCTTTGGATACCGTAGAATTAGTTATGGCTTTTGAAGAAGAATTTGGCTTGGAAATTCCGGATGAAGAAGCCGAAAAAATTCAAACGGTTGGCCAGGCTGTTGACTACATAAAGGGCCATCAGGGCTCAAAATAAGACAACAATAATATATTGGTTCAAATTTCTATGAAAAAAAGAATTGTTATTACCGGAATGGGTGTAGTATCGCCTATTGGAATAGGAAAAGAAGTTTTTTCTGAGAACTTGCGCAAAGGAAAATCCGGAGTAAGTTTAATAACTTCATTTGATGTCAGTGCTCATCCGACCAAAATAGCTGCAACAATAAAAGATTTCAATCCTGAAAATTTCGGGATTGAAAGAAAAAAAGCCAGGCACATGGCGCGTTTTACTCAGCTTGGCGTAGCCGCAGCTAAAATGGCTGTTGAAGATTCAGGGTTGGATCTTACAAGAATTGATCGGTCCAGGGTATGTGTTATTGCGGGCATAGGTATCGGAGGCATAGAAGTTATGGAAGAAGAACAGAAGAATTTACTGCAAAAAGGGCCAAGAAGGGTAAGCCCTTTCTTTATTCCGATGATGATAACTAATATGCTACCGGGAGAAATAGCTATTAAATTCGGTTTTACCGGTCCCAATTATGCGGTTACGAGCGCTTGCGCATCAGCAAATAACGCTATGGGAGATGTTTTGAGGTTATTGCGATATGGCGATGCCGACATAGCTATTACGGGAGGCTCTGAAGCGCCAATAACTCCTTTGAGCCTTGCCGGTTTTTGCAATGTTAAAGCTCTTTCCGAAAGGAATGATGCTCCCGAAAAAGCTTCACGGCCTTTTGATAAAAACCGGGACGGTTTTGTAATGGGAGAAGGCTCTGCAATTTTTGTTTTTGAAACGCTGGACCACGCCAAAAAAAGAGGTGCAAAAATATATGCTGAGATTGCTGGCTATGGGGCAAGTGATGATGCTTACCATGTAACCGCTCCTGATCCGGAAGGAAAAGCCGCTATCCAGGCAGTAAAAATGTGTTTAGAAGACGCGGAAATCAAACCTGAACAAATAGACTACATAAACGCGCACGGTACTTCAACCTCATTAAATGACAAGACTGAAACTCTGGTAATAAAAAAGGTTTTTGGCGAGCGCTCTTATAAAATCCCAATTTCATCTACTAAATCAATATTGGGACATTTACTTGGAGCTGCAGGCGCAATAGAATTGGCCGCAACGCTGGTCTGCATGGAAAAAGGATTTATCCATCCCACAATAAACTACGAAACTCCTGATCCCGAATGCGATCTTGACTATGTGCCAAACGTTGCCCGGCAGGCAAAAATAAATTTTGCCTTGTCTAACTCTTTGGGTTTTGGAGGGCATAATTCAACGATCGCCATTAAACGTTATGTTGAGTGATTTAAAGCAAGTACAAAAAATAATCGGTATAAAATTTAAAGATATCGGATTATTGAAAAGAGCGCTGACGCATAAGTCTTATCTCGCTGGAGCAACTTTAAACGAGTATAATGAGCGCATGGAATTTCTCGGGGATAGTATCTTATCCTCAGCTTCTGCGGATTTTCTTTATCACAAATATCCTGAACAACACGAAGGAAAACTTTCCCAGTTAAAATCCCAGATTGTTTCAAGTCAGAATCTGTCCAAATGGGCAAGAGGGCTTAAACTGGGGAATTTTATATATATGAGCAAATCGGAAGAAGCGAACGGAGGCAGGCAAAGAGACGGTCTTTTATGCGATACAATTGAAGCAATAATAGCTGCGATTTATCTTGATTCAGGCTATCAGGCTGCCAAAGATTTTATCCTAGAACATCTTTCCAAGCAAAAAAGAGTGATTATCAGCGATTCAAAAAGCAGGCTGCAGGAACGTATCCAATCCGAACACAGAACATTACCGGAATATAAAGTTATCAGTGAAACGGGGCCGGATCACAAGAAATTTTTTGAAATAGGAGTATATCTAAAGAAAAGATTACTGGGCTCAGGTGCAGGAAAGTCTAAAAAGGAAGCCCAGCAGGCTGCAGCAAAAAATGCGATAAAAACGATAACAAAAAAGTAAAAACAACTAATCCGGAGGCTCCGATGGAGTATTTTCTTACAGATGAACAGAAAATGATAGTCGAAATTGCTAGAAAAATTGCCCAGGAAAAAATTAAACCTGTACGGGAGCATTACGATGAAACAGGAGAGTTCCCTTGGCCAATAATAAGGGAATTTGCTCAAGCAGACCTTTGCGGTACATATATTCCCCAGGAATACGGAGGATTTGGACAAGGAGTATTTTCTTTAGTTTTATTAACAGAAGAGCTATGCAAAGTTGACGGAGGCATTGCTCTCGCTTTAACAGCTACTGCCCTGGGAACTCTTCCTATACTTATCGGCGGAAGCTTAGAGCAAAAGAAAAAATATCTTCCTGATATAGCTTCCGGTAAAAAATTGGCCGCTTTTGGCTTAACCGAAGCTGAAGCCGGTTCGGATGCTACTGGAATGAGAACTACAGCAAAAAAAGAAGGAGATTACTATATACTGAACGGAACCAAGTGTTTTATTACTAATGCCGGAGACGCAGAAATTTATACAGTTTTTGCTAAAACAAGCCCGGAAAGAGGCGCAAGAGGAATTTCGTGCTTTATTTTGGAAAAAGGCATGCCCGGATTTGATTTTGGGAAAAAAGAAAATAAGATGGGCATAAGAGCTTCTTCCACCAGAGAACTGATTTTTAATAACTGCAAGGTTCCTAAAGAAAATTTGGTGGGGAAAGAAGGCCATGGCTTGATTATTGCCCAAGCTACTCTTGATGCTTCCAGGCCGGGTGTAGCCGCACAAGCTTTGGGAATTGCGGCTGGGGCACTTGAAGAAGCTATAGCGTATTCAAGAACCAGAATACAGTTTGGACAACCGATATCTTCGTTCCAGGGAATACAACATATGCTTGCGGATATGGCAACAGAAGTTGAAGCTGCGCGCTGCCTGCTTTATGCCGCGGCAAGAATGATGGATGCCAATCCCGGTAAAAGAACAACAAAAGAATCAGCGATGTGCAAATTATATGCTTCGGAAGTAGCCATGAGAGTTACAACAAATGCGGTGCAGGTTTTTGGCGGATACGGATATATGAAAGAATATCCTGTAGAAAAAATGATGAGAGATGCCAAAATTACTCAGCTTTATGAAGGAACCAGCCAGATTCAGCGCAACGAAATCGCACTTGCTTTAATTAAGGAAGCAGCTGCTAAAAAATAGTGATAAGTTGTAAGGGGTAAGGGTTAAGTTAAAAAATATCAAGAACTAACGGAAAGGAAGTCAAAATGCAAATAATAGTCTGCGTAAAACAAGTTCCAAATACTACGAATGTACAAATAGATTCAACTACAGGGACACTTAAAAGAGAAGGTGTGGAATCTATCATAAATCCTTTTGACGAATATGCTATTGAAGAAGCGGTCAGGTTAAAAGAAAAAAATGGCGGCAAAACTACTGTAATTACAATGGGGCCACCCCAGGCAGAAACAGCTTTGAGGGAAGCTTTAGCCCGGGGCATAGATAACGCTGTACTCATTACGGACAGAGCATTTGCCGGAGCAGATACTTGGGCAACTTCTTACACTTTGGCACAAGCAATAAAAACCTTAGGCCAGTATGACCTTATTATTTGCGGGAAACAGGCAACTGACGGAGACACCGCGCAGGTTGGGCCCGGAATTGCAGAAATGCTTGATATACCTCATGTTGCTTATGTAAAGAAAATTGAGGAAATCAAACAGGATTCAATAAAAGTTGAACGCATGATGGAAGACGGCTATGACTTAATTGAAATGCCCTTGCCGGCAGTGATAACAGTTGTTAAAGAAATAAATACGCCAAGAATTCCTTCCTTAAGAGGAATGATGAACGCGAAAAAAGCCGAAATATTAAAATTGGATGCTGCAAAAATTAATGCAAAAAAAGAAAATATCGGTTTAACCGGTTCTCCTACTCAGGTAATGAAAATTTTTAGCCCGCCTCCGAGGCCGGGGGGAGAAAAGCTTAATGGATCTATTCAGGAAATGGCACAAAAGCTTGTCTCTAAACTTAGAAATCATCAGTTGATATAAAGCAGTACACAGATAATGGCAAGATTACACCGATTCACCGTCAATCATAATCTGTGTAATCAATTCTGTAATCAGTGTAATCAAGGGTCTGATATGTTTTTCAGCAGACCCTAAATAATTTCAGGAGCTGCTAGATGCCAAATCAAATCAATGTGCTTCCGGAAAAATGCATAGGCTGCGGAATATGTGTTGAAAGCTGCCCTTTTGGGGCTATTAGTTTAGTAGAAAGATCCGACAAAAAGATAAAATTAGCCGTAATTGATATGCATAAATGCACTTTTTGCGGCGCCTGCATTGAATCCTGCAAGAAATTCGGCGCTATCGTAATGGTAAAAGAAGAACCCATTAAACTGGACAAAAATCCTTCTCATTACAAAGGTGTTTGGATATACGCAGAACAAAGGCATGGTGAGATTTCTCCCATTGTGTATGAATTACTCAATGAAGGCAGAGTCCTGGCAGATAAACTAGGAGTTCCTTTAAGCGCTATATTAATTGGTGATAATATTAAATCCAAGGCTGATAATCTGATTCAGCATGGCGCAGATAAGGTTTATGTTTTTGATGATCCGGTATTCATTGAATTCCAGGACGATTCCTATAGTGATATTTTGTCGCATCTTGTAGAAACTGAAAAACCTGAAATAGTTTTAATGGGAGCCACAAATATCGGGCGCTCTTTTGCATCGCGTGTTGCGGCGAAAATTTATACCGGCCTTACCGCTGACTGCACAGCCCTGGATATTGACCCTAAAACGAAAAACTTGATGCAGACAAGGCCTGCCTTCGGCGGGAATATTATGGCAACCATTCTTACGCCCAGGCATCGCCCTCAGATGGCTACTGTAAGGCATAAAGTATTTAAACCGTCAAAAAAGGATGAAAACAGAAAAGGGGAAATTATTGTTCGTAAAATTGATAACAAAAAAATAATTAACAGGACCAAATTTTTAGGATTTATTAAGGATACTTCATCTAAGGTTAACCTTGCAGATGCCAATATTATATGTTCAGGAGGCAGGGGGCTGGGTAATCCAGAAGGCTTTAGGCTGATTGAAGAACTCGCTGAATGTTTGGGCGGGGCTGTGGGGTCTTCACGGGCTGCGGTTGACGCGGGCTGGATACCATATTCTCATCAGGTAGGCCAAACCGGCCGGACAGTGGCTCCAAAAGTCTATTTTGCATGCGGGATTTCAGGTCAGATTCAGCATCAGGTTGGAATGAGCGCCGCAGATGTAATAGTTGCAATAAATAAGGATCCGGAATGCCCTATGATGAAAATGGCAACTTTTGCTTTGGAAGGAAACTTATACGAAATCATTCCTTGGATAATAAAAGAGGTAAAAAGATCGCGCTGCGAAGCATAAAGTAATACTTTAAATATAATTTAAAAAGCCTTCTAAAATGAATACGTTTTAGAAGGCTTTTTTGATGCCTAGCCATTGCGTCCATGAACCACTCACTGTGTTCGGGTATTCATGACTCGCCATGTACCCTACGTGGTACATGGCGGAAGGGGAGGGATTTGAACCCCCGGTCCGCCAAAGGCGGACACTGGTTTTCAAGACCAGCGCCATCAACCACTCGGCCACCCTTCCTTAGTCGCGCCTGAACAAGTTCAGGCTTACCCTTGTCAGTTGAAACTGACAAGGGATTGTTTTGCTCCGAAAGGAATTGCTCCGCAAAACGCTCCCCAAGAGGGAACCTTAGGTTCCCTCATTCATCGGCGCTTCGCTGAACTCCTTCCTAAAAGGAAAAAGAAACATTCAAAGATCTTTTGTTACTAAATTAACTAAAAATATTTTGCTTAAAATCAACAATAATTCTATTTTTCTTCTTCTACAGTTTTGGATTTCTGAAAGTGATCAATTATGGGCTTGGTAACTTCAAAAGGGGCTTCTTCATAAGTTGAAAATTTCATATTAAACCTGCCGCTCCCTTTTGCAAGAGATCTTAAATCAGTAGAATATTGAAACATCTCAGCTAAAGGGACTTTTGCTTTGATAACTTCTTTTCTTCCGGATTTATCCATACCGATAATTCTTCCTCTTCGGGAATTTAAGTCTCCCATTATGGCACCCATATAGTCGCTGGGAACCCTTACTTCAACATCCATAATAGGTTCAAGAAGGACAGGTTTTGCTTCTCCGACAACTTTTCTTAAAGCTATGGCGCCGGCAATCTTAAATGCCATATCAGAAGAATCAACTTCATGGAATGTGCCGTCAAAAACGGTTACTCTGATGTCAATAACGGGATAGCCGGCTAAAACTCCTTGTTCCATAGCTTCTTTAACGCCTTTTCCAATAGCCGGAATATAGTTTTTGGGTATTACTCCGCCGACAATTTTATCAACAAATTCAAAACCCTTGCCTCTTTCTAAGGGCTCAACTTTTAACCAGCAATCTCCGTACTGGCCTCTGCCGCCGGACTGTCTTTTATATTTTCCTTGTCCTTCGGCTTTTCCGTGTATTGTCTCCTTAAACGGGACTCTAGGCGTATTTAATTCCACTTCAATGTTATATTGAGATTTTATTTTACTTGCGATAATTTCCATTTGCATACTACCCGTGCCCGAAATTACTATTTCTTTAGTTTCAGGGTTAAATACGTGTTTAATTGATGGATTTTCAAGCATTAATATTGAAAGAGCGTTCCCGAGTTTTTCGTTTTCAGCCTTAGTTTTAGCGGTTATGGAACGGTCATATAAGGGTTCGGGAAAATCTATATGCCTGATTTCAGGGCTGTTTTTTTCTTCGCACAAAGTATCATTTGTGCGGACATCCTTTAGTTTCAGCAAAGCTACAATATCTCCCGTATCAACTTCGGTTACATCGGTTCTCTTTTTTCCCTGTATCAAAGAAATTTGGCCTATTCTTTCATTAGTTTTTTTGGTGTAATTATATACATCTTTTCCTGCCTGAAGTTTTCCGTTGAAAACTTTTACCATATTTATTCGTCCCATTCCCGGCTCGCTTAAAGTTTTAAAAACTAAGGCATTCAGTTTTGAATCTTTCGAATTAATTTGCGGGGAAGGAAGATATTCAACTATAAAATCCATTAATTCCTTGATTCCGATGTTTTTCGTTGCGCTTCCGCAAAGCAGGGGGAATGCTTTTCTTTCCAATATTTCCTTTTTCAAAGTTGCTTTTAATTTTTCAGGAGATATTTCTTTTCCTTCCAGAAATTCTTCGGTGAGAGAATCGTCCCCTGAGGAAATATCTTCAATCATGGTATTTTTAAAAGGGATGTCTTCTTCGGGTATTTTTTCATCTAAAAGATTTATATCCGCAGAAAAGCTATTCCCGGTTGAGTCAGGGACTTCCAAATCAACAATATTGCGGCTTAACTTTTCTTTTAAAAAAGCAAGGATAACCTTAAAATCAAGATTTTCTTTGTCAAGTTTGTTTAGAAATATAACTGTGGGAATGTTTTTCGATTCAAGATATTCCCAGATGTCTTCAACTATAGGAGTTACTCCCGTATCAGCGCTTATAACAAGTATCGCTGCTTCACAAATTGTTAATCCGGCATAAAGCTCGCCTGAAAAATCGGCATAGCCGGGCGCAGTCAAAATATTTATTTTTTTTTCTTTATGTTCAAGAAAAGAAACGCTTAAGTTTATTGATATTTTCCTTTTTATTTCTTCGTCAGTATAATCGCAAACAGTATTACCTTCCTCAATTTTACCTATTCTATTTATAATATTTGCATTGAAAAGTATTGATTCTGCGAGCGATGTCTTACCGCTTCCCTGGGAGCCGACTAAACAGACATTACGTAAATCCTGAGTGTTATAATTTTTCATATAATAACCTCCGAAATTTCTTTTTTATCCGCCTTCGCATTCATTTAAGGACATAAGTCCGTAGATGTCATGCCCCAGGCAGATCAGCCTAGGGCTGAAATGCGAAAAGGGTAATCCCCGCCGCGGCGGGTCAACAATGCGGCGAATAGCCGCGCTGCATTGATGACACGTCTAGCGCGGGCGGATGTGCTTCGGCGCCGCGCCTGCCGGCGGGCAGGGATTTCGCCGGAGAAACCAAAGATATTATGGTCGTAAGACCAAGTGCTTCATATATTATATAATTTTTTTTAAATGAGCAAATGCTAATTCCGCGCTAACCTTCGTTCTGCTAAAATTAGCCTATCTGAGCAATAGGCAAAATACAAATTTATCTTGACAATTCCCCGTCCGCCGCGGCGGACTACGGGGTCACCTATAACTTCTCCCTCGCTCGCGGTTCGACTATGCTCACCGCCCTGAGTAAAATCGAAGGGCAGGCTCGGCCCAAAGACCTACCCTTTGAAAAAGGGAGATTGTCAGCCCAAGGCTGACCCGCCGTGGGCGGGAGAGGGATTTGACAGTAATAAATCTTCCTCACAAGCAGTTCGGTCCAAAGACTTTTCCCCTGCCCCTCTTTGCAAAAGAGGGGTACAACTGATACCCCGTCCGCCCTGGGCGGACTGTGGGGAGGTTCATTTAACTTTAAGGGATTATATAAGTTTTTCTTAAATAATGCCAAAATTATTTTTTTAAAATATACCCAAAAAAATCAATCAAAATTATATATTTTTGTTATAAATCTAATGTATTTTTAATGTTTCGGTAAACCCCGTTAGAGATAACGGGCGCTCCGCGAATAAACATGGCGGCATTACATCGCCATCTAACAGCATGATTTCAATCTGCCGACAGGAGTCGGCAGCCTTCTCTAACGGGGTAAATATGAATTATGCAAAATTGACACATACCTTATTTTTTTATAAAATCACTAAAACTTTCCTAGTTTTTTTCCAACACAAAATCTTATTGAAAAGAGTTATAAATGTCTCTTTATTACATTACCAATTCCAACTGGACACATTTTCTGCAAACCCTGTTAAGACAATTCAATACTTATGCCCCGATTAAACAATCTCCCGAAATATCATTCTGGCAAAGAATAACAACTGAAAATCTTTCCCAGATTGTACTGGACAGTTATAGAGTATTGCATCCAACCAAAGGATTTTTTTCCCCGGTAAAAGAAGAAGTTACAACCGAACCCCAAACTAAAAAGACAATAATTTTAGGGCTTAAGGGCTGCGATCTCGGCCATATTAAAACTTTGGATGCCATGTTTTTGGGAGGAAAAATTAAGGACCCTTATTACGAAAACAAGAGAAAAAATACCATTCTAATATCTTCTGATTGCGAAGAATATGCCCCAAGCTGTTTTTGCACTTCTATGGAAGGCAAACCCTATCCTACTGAAGGTTTTGATATGAATTTAACTTCTCTGAGAGGCGGATTTCTAGTTCAGGCCGGAAGCTTAGTGTGCGAGAACTTGATTCTAGACAGAAAAAGGCTTTTTCAGGACCCGCAGCCGTATCATCTTAAAGAAAGGGAAGATATTAGGAACAGGATGACTCAAAGCGTTATGCAAAATAATAAGGATTTTACGTGGGATAATCCCCGCAGCATAGTTCAGAATAATTTTGATTCACAGCAATGGAAAGCTTTCGTTGCCCCGACCTGCGTGGAATGCGACGCCTGCAGATTTATTTGCGGGACCTGCTATTGCTTTATAATGGCCGAATCCAAGAAGAAGTGGGAAAGAACTCGAACCTGGGATTCCTGCCAGTCGGCTGGCTACGGCAGAGTGGCCGGAGGAGCAAATCCTCGCAAAACAAGATTTGAGCGTTTAAGAAATTTTTATATATGTAAACTTTTCTACAGGCCGGAAAATTTTAATTTTTATGCGTGCACGGGGTGCGGAAGATGCATAGATGTATGCCAGGGTAAAATAGATATAAGAAAAAGCCTTCAAAAAATTATTATGGAGCCGTAAACCCCGCGAGATATTTTTTTTAAACATATCAGCGGGTGTTTAATTAAAGCGGAATTGAATTCTTAAAAAATAAAAGTATTTAGATTTTCTATCTTACGGAATAAATAAATGTTTAAAAGCCCTTATAAACTCATACCTGCAAAATTGGAAGATATAATAGAAGAATCTCCCGTTATAAAAACATTTGTAATAAGACCGGGCGAGAAATTCAGTTTTTCAACCGGACAATTTGTTGAATTGGCAATACCCGGCTCAGGCGAAGCGCCATTTACGCCTTCCTCTTCACCGATAGAAACAGAAACCATTGATATTACGATAATGAAAGCCGGCCGCTTAACAAGCCAGCTTCACAATCTTTCTCCGGGTGCGACGCTAGGATTAAGAGGCCCTTACGGAAACGGTTATCCGGTAGAAAAATTTTATGATAAAGAGGTTCTTATTCTAGGCGGCGGAGTCGGCATGGCACCGCTGAGATCGTTTCTTTTAACTCTAATTTCTCAAATAAAGAAATTCAAAAAAATTATCCTTTGTTATGGTTCACGAACTCCGGAAGATATCATTTATAAAAAGCAGTTTGATGAATGGGAAAAAATAAAGGGGCTGGAAATTCTAAGAAGCGTTGATAAATGCACAATAGGCGCTTGGAATGAAACCGTGGGAGTAGTAACCTGCCTGCTTGATCAGGTGAAGGTTGATTTTGAAAATTCCGTTGCGGTTGTATGCGGGCCTCCCATCATGATGAAGTTTGGAACCATGAAACTTTTGGAAATAGGTTTTAAACCGGAAGATATCTATCTTTCCATGGAGCAGAATATGTCTTGCGGGATCGGCAAATGCGGCCACTGTCAGCTTGGTCCTTATTTTGTCTGCAAAGACGGCCCCGTATTTACTTATGACCAAATAAAAAATATTCCGGATCCTTTCGCATGAAAAAATTATTTATTGATTTGGAAAAATGTTATAAATGCAAAAAATGCACTGCCAAATGCAATTACTATTATCATCCGGATAATAACGGTTATGTTCGTCTTTTAGCTCTTGCTGCGCAGGAGCATGTATGCAGAAGGTGTGATAACGCTCCTTGCGTCGCTTCATGCCCTTGGGAAGCTTTAGAAAAAAGGGAAGACGGAATGCTGGACAGGCATTCTATGCGCTGTACGTCCTGCAAATCTTGTACAGTAAGCTGCCCTTTCGGAGTGATTTATCCTGAAATTGTGGAATATAAAACAACTATGTGCGATTATTGTTTTGACCGTTCAGATAATAATGTTCCTCCGATTTGCGTTACTACCTGCAAAGAAAATGCTCTTGAATGGACCGAAGTAAAGGAAGACCCGTCAAAAGAGATTTATGCGGTTAGAGGCGGAAAATATTTTGTCTACACTGTAAAGTGGAAAAAAGATAAATGATAGATTTTTTGCTGTATTTTTTTATTTTTCCGGGCTTTCTTTTTCTTACAGTTTCAGGAATGTTTGTATCCTGGATTGACAGGAAAATAAGCGCCAGGATTCAATGGAGAATAGGGCCTCCTTTATTGCAGCCATTGTACGATGTAATTAAACTGATGTATAAAGAAAGTGTTATACCGGATAAGGGCAATACTTGGGTTTTTGTATTGTCTCCTTTAATGGCTTTTTTTTCCATCATTCTTATTTCAAATCTTTTGATTATAACCTGGTTTAATCCTTATACGGGTTTTGTAGGGGATTTAATAGTTTTGATTTATCTTATGGCAATGCCTTCAATAGCGTCAATAATGGGTGCCTCGGCCTCAAATAATCCATTCGCTTCTGTTGGCGCCAGCCGTGAAATTAAGTCTATTCTCGGATATGAGCTCCCGTTCATTCTAAGTATAATCGTCCCCATTATTAAATCGAAAAGTGTTGCTTTAGGACATATTATTTTATCACAGCAGCAAGCAGTTTCCTATATTTTTAATTTTTCGGGGTTTTTAGCGTTTTTTGTCGCAATACTTTGCATTCAGGCAAAAATGGGTTTAATTCCTTTTGATACGGCCGAAGCAGAAACAGAAATAGTTTCAGGAAATTACATAGAATATTCTGGCCCTTTTCTTGCATTATGGAAATTAAGCAAAATGATGATGCTAATAATTGGGCCCTTGTTTATCGTAGCATTATTCTGGAGCGGGGGGAGCTGGTTTACAATACCAATAAAATATTCAATTATTATCCTGATTCTTTTTTTAATAAAAAATACCAATCCTCGTTTAAGAATTGATCAATCAATAAGGTTTTTTTGGGAATTTTTATTCTTAATTGCTTCTTTGGCAATTGTATTGGCAGTTTTAGGGTATTAAGATATAAAGACAATAATTTTATAAAATATGAGTTTCAAAAATAGAGTATTAACTAAATCGCTTTTTGTTTTTCACGCTGCTTGCAGCCCTTGCAACAACTGTGATATAGAAATTTTAGATGCTTTAACTCCAAGATTTGATCTAGAAAGGTTTGGCGTTCAGCTGGTTGGTTCGCCTAGGCATGCAGACGTATTGCTTGTTACCGGGGCTGTCAATAAAAAGGTAGTTCATAGAATAAAAAAATTATACGAACAGGTAGCAAAACCATGCTTCGTTCTGGCCATAGGCGGGTGCGCTTGCTCGGAAATCTTGTTCAAAGATTCATATAATACCTGCGGGCCTGTTGATAAAATAATCCCGGTTGATGTGTACGTTCCCGGATGCCCTCCGAAACCTGAAGCTATAATTTCAGGGATTCTTAAACTTATAGATAGACTGAACAAAAAAGGGTGAAAATTAAAATGGATATTGAAAAAGAAATAAAACTAAAATTTGCCGATAAAATAATTTCTTTAAAGGAAACTGAAAAGGGAAAAATTTATATTGATATCAATCCGGCTTATGTAAAGTTTTTCGCGGAATCATTTTTCAATGATTTTGGCCTTCGTTTTATAACCGCTACCGGAACCGATACTCGCAAGTATATTGAGATTATGTATCATTTTTCCGATGATTCTTCCGATAAAATATTTTCGTTAAGGGCTTTTATTTATGACAAGAAAAATCCTGCTATTGATTCAATATCCAACATTCTTAGAGCTGCTGAATGGATAGAGCGGGAAATTCATGAACTTTTAGGGGTAAATTTTATTGGCCATAAGAATTTAAGGCATCTTTTGCTTTCCGATGACTAGCCTGAAGGAAAATATCCGCTGAGGCACGATAATGAGTGAAGAAAAAAAATGTTTCATACCTATAGGGCCGTATCACCCGCTTCAGGAAGAACCTGAGTTTTTCAGGCTTCAAGTTGATGGGGAAAAAGTGATTGGCATTGATATTGAGCTTGGCTACGTCCATAGAGGAATTGAAAAAATATCTGAGGGAAAACATTTTGATCAGGGAATATTTGCCGTAGAACGTATCTGCGGGATATGTTCCACATCGCATCCGTTTGCTTATGTAAATGCAGTTGAGGACCTGGCAGATATTGAAATTCCTGAAAGGGCGAAATACATAAGAAGCATTATCGGAGAACTTGAGCGGGTTCATTCGCATCTTTTGTGGCTAGGACTCGCAGGCCATTTTATGGGATATAACACTCTTTGGATGTGGTCTTGGAAATACCGCGAGCCTGTATTAGATATTTTTGAAAGAATCTCGGGAAACAGACAGCATTACGGTATGATGAAAATCGGCGGTGTAAGACGCGATATTGAAAATGACGATATTCCTTGGATACTAAGAACTTTAGATTCTCTCTTAGGCCCTATAGATATGTTCAAAGGCGCTCTGCTGGATGATCCGGTAATACATGCTAGAACAAAAAGTGTTGGAGTTTTGACTGCGCAGG
>JAPLKN010000003.1 GCA_026388075.1 Elusimicrobiota bacterium | reverse complement strand
GCGCAGTGGGTTCCGTGGCCGTTAGTGTCTAAAACATTGTCATTTTGATCAAAAAATGACCATCCCCTAAAATCATCTGTATAACCGTTATTATCTTCATCTATTCCGTTGCCAGGAATTTCGCTGGTATTTGTCCAGATATTTTTTGCCAGGTCCGGATGATTGTAATCTATCCCGGTATCTATCAGAGCTATTATGATTCCTGATGTTCCTTTGCATATATTCCAGGCATCTTCAGCTTTTATATCCGAGCCGCAGCTTCCCGGAACGTAATCTATACTTTGCCCCGTATTCCTTAAACCCCACTGGAGTTCAAAATATTTGTCATTCGGAACGTCTTGAAGTTCTAAAGAAAAATTGGGTTCAACATATTCAATATCCGGATTTTTCCTAATATCGGCCAAAACATTTTCAATCTTTTCATCGGGAGGCAGTTTAATTTTATAAATTTCAGATAAATCGGCAGCGCCAAGGCCAGGCGCGCCCATTATTTTTGCGCTTTTAATTGAGATATTTTTGAAAAGCTTTTCTGCTGTGCGGTTAGCTATAACCTTTTGGCTGGAATAATTGGCGCCGTTTGAAGGGGCAGAGAAATATTTAGAAGAATGTTTGAATTTAACTATTATTTCGCTTTTGGAAGAGTCGTTGATAAGGTTGTTTTCTTGGGCAAACAAAGAAAAGCCGGCAGTTACTCCAAAAAAGCAAATAACCAAGACAAAAAATCTTTTACTTATAAACAATACAAAATCTAAAAAAAACATTAAGAATTTAAAAGGTTTACACAAGGTAAAACAATGGGTCTTAATGATTGGAATTTTTCGGGGATAGGCTACCTGCAAATTTCATGAATAGTTTATCTAAATGCAAGGAATAAGTCAATCGGATAATTGTGAAATAATTGTTAAAAACATTGTCCGTGTTCAAAGCTTTTAAACCCTCAAAATAGCCATTTTGAGGCGAGATAATAAATTCAAAAAAACTGTTCATAAAAAAAGCCTTGACAATATGGCATATGTGGGCTATAGAGTAATTAAAGAAAAAGACCCTAAATAATGTTCATTCAAAAACCCGAAAATTGCAGCATACGGTAAGCTAGATGGTTCAAGGATAAAAATAGTTTGAAGTATATCTTCCTTGGTGCCGGGAGGGTGCGAAGATGTTAAGGAAAAAACAAATTACTAAAAAAGAGTCAATTGTAAGTAGATGCTTTCAAGGAATTTTAAATGCAACAAGTCAATACGGGAAAAAAAGGCGTTTAATAGTCTTTTTTTTCCTATTTTTTTTGGCCGGAACAGCATTTGCTTTAATAATCAGCCAGGATTTTCTTATAAATTATTCAAAGCTGGTAGGAAGCGCCTATAATAAATTTACAAATAATGACGGATCTTTGGTTTTGCAGGGGTTTGGAGTAGAAAGCCTTGGCGGAACTTCAATGTCCGGCGGGGATTATGACATAAGCGTAGGTGCTGATGACACTGCCTTAAGCAAACTTGAAACCAATCTGGATAAAGCCCACTGTTATCCCAATCCTTTTAAACCAAATTCAGGATTAGGCCACAGGATTATAACTTTTTCTCGCCTTACCGATTATACAAAACTTAAAGTTTTCAACATTGCCGGCGAAATGGTATATGAAACCGAAGCCAATACTCCTAGAGGAGAACTTGCCTGGAACGTTGTAAATAACTCAGGTGAAAGTTTGGCATCCGGCGTTTTCATTTATCTCATAATGAACAATAACGGCCACAAAAAGATTGGTAAGTTCGCGGTATTAAGATAAAAGGGAATTTTTATGCGTAAATTAATGTTTTTATTATTTTTAATGTTTACTTTAAGCCAGCTTGCTTATTCGGCTGTCCCTAATGTTTTCAGGTATGTTGGAAGCCTAAAACAAAACGGACAGGCCATTGACGGCATAAAAACTATGAGGTTCAGATTTACAAGCTCGGACGGGTCTGTTCAGTATTGGGACAGTGGAAATGTTTCTGTAATTGTAAGCAAAGGATTTTTTACGTATCAGCTAAATCCGTCTCTTGACTGGAATAACCGCCCGGCAGGCGGATACTGGCTTGAGATAACCGTTGAAGGACAGGTTCTTCTTCCAAGAGAAGAAACCCTGTCTAATATTTATTCAATGCATGCCGGAAACGTTGATGATGATGTTATCTCAGAACCAAAATTAACAGCAGCCGTGAGGGCAAAACTTAATAGTGCGGGAACCGCGGATAATCTCGGCAACCATATCGCCACAATGACTTTAACTATGTCCGGGTATGATATTGTCAGCGCGGGAAACATTTCCGCTCAGAAAGTCGCTGTTTCAAGTTTTACAATGCCCGCAGGCGCTGTAAACGGTTATTTTTTGGGGACCGATGCTTCCGGAAACGCCAGCTGGAAATCTTTGGGGACCCTGCCCGGCGATGATCTTGGAAACCATACGGCAACAACAAATTTAAGCCTTTCAGGATTTAATATATCAAACGTTAATAATTTATTTTCTTCCTTAATTAATGTTTCTACGATAACCGCTTCAGAAACCATAACTTCAAATAATATTGTAACCACAAATTTCAGAATGGCTACCGGCGCAACAGACGGTTATTTCTTGAAAACCAATGCTTCGGGCGATGCAAGCTGGGCTTCAATCGGTAGCCTTCCCGGAGATAACCTTGGAAATCATACCGCAACAGCGGATTTGAATCTAAACTCAAATAATATAGTTAATGTTAACAACATAAATCTTTCCAAAGTTAATTTTGCCGACGGGACATTTATGACATCCACCTCCACATTTTCTTCCCAGGATTTACTTACTTCAACAAATACGTGGACCGCTGCGCAGAATTTTAATCAGGCCAATATCAGCGATACTAACTTAAGCGGAGATATAAAAGCAAACAATGCTTCGGTTTTTTATCTTGGAGATCCTAATACTGATGGAACCTGGAGGTTCCTGGTTCAGGGAGGTGCACTTGTTTTTCAAAAAAGAGTTAGCGGAAGTTATGTAACACAAGCGACTTTTGCCGAGTAATAAAATTTTATAACGGAGGTACAAAACAATGAAAAGAAAACTTTTGATTAGATTGCTGATTTCAATGACAGTGTTATGTGCAGGATTGACCTCAATTTATGCCGGCGTTAAAACTGATTATGTTGAATCCACATACGGCATAAAAACCTCAACCATTCAGATTACGAACGGTGCTGCGGCAGGAAGATTCTTGGGATCTGACGGCAGCGGAAACGCGACCTGGCAAAGTGTTCCTGCAGGCGTATCTGATCATGCCCAGTTAACGTCAACGGGAACATTGACCCATACGCAGCTTGAAAACGACCTGATTTCTGTTGGTGTTGCAACGGGTACTTTGGGAACCGACCTTACGGCAGAAACAGATAACCGTATAAGCGCGGATAATTCCATCGGTGTTGCAACGGGTACTTTGCGAACTGACCTTACGGCAGAAACCAATGCCCGGATCGGTTCGGATAACACGATTGGCATTGCGACGGCAACTTTAAGAACCGATGTTGACGCTAAGGTTAGTAAGGCCGGCGACACAATGACAGGGACATTAAATGCGCCTGATGTCAATGTGACATATGGCGTAATAGCGGCAACGTTACAGGTTACGAACGGTGCCGGGGCGGGTAAAGTATTGACTTCAGACACCGGTGGTAACGCGACCTGGCAAAGTGTTCCGGCAGGCGTATCCGATCATGGCCAGTTAACATCAACGGGAACATTGACCCATACACAACTTGAAAACGACCTTATTTCTGTCGGTGTTGCAACGGGTACTTTGAGAACTGACCTTAGTAATGAAACCAATTCCCGTATTTCCGCAGATAATTCCATTGGAATTGCAACGGGAACGTTGAGGACCGATATTACCGCACTTCAAACTTCAACCGGAACATTTGTTAAAAAAACCGGCGATACCATGACAGGAAATCTGACCACTCCCAACCTGACCGTCAACTATGGAATTGTGACATCAACCTTCGTGGCAAATTCCACTTCTAACTTTAACAGTGATGTTATAATTTCATCTAGTGCTGCCTCATATATGGGAGACCCTGGTACTGATGGAACTTGGAAAGTTCAAAGATCCGGGAACGACCTTGTTTATTCAAGAAGAGAATCGGGATCGTACGTAGAAAAATACAGGGCAATACCCTAAACGATATTTTGAATGCTATGCCGGCCCTGAAATATTTAGGGTCTATGATTTTCGGGGATAGGCACCGAAGCGGGGCCGGCATAGACAAATGATATTTGATATAATAAAATAGAAGGCAGATTAAGAACAGGGGAAAGTAACCTATGAAACGATTTATCAGAAAAACTTTAATTCTAATGTTTGCCGGTATTTTATTTCAATGCATTTCCTATGCCGGGCTGATCACCGACAGGGCCGGGATTGGAAATGTCAGTAACCCAAATGAATTGGAGGTCAAAGGAAGAGTTACAACTTCGTCCTTTACTATGATAACCAACGCCCAGAATGGCTATATCTTAACTTCAGATTCTCTAGGCAAAGGGACTTGGCAGACAAATGTGAGCACTTCTGCTTTAAAAGCGGATATTTTAGCTTCAACAAATACTTGGACCGCGCCTAACACTTGGACAAGTTCTGCAACATTCCGAAATTCCGCGTTTAGCGTAGGATTGTCAACATTTGTGGTTACCGGCGGGAATATTGGAGTAGGAAATTCAAGTCCAAATGAAAAACTAACTGTTTCAGGGATAGTTTCCCTATCTAAAAATTCTTTTCCTTCCAGTACGGCCAGTTTCGGAAAAATATTTGTATCAACGGACAGCCAAGCGTGGTATGTTGATGAAAATGGCATAAAAACACAATTAAGCTATGAATATGCTATTTATGAAGATCAACGGGTGTCAGGTACAAACGGGGGAACATTTACTTTAGGGGCGTGGCAGATCAGAATCCTAAATACGACAGTTGCTTCCAGAGGAACATCTATTTCGCGTGCGGGTAATGTTATTACTCTTTCAGCCGGAACTTACAGAATTGTCGCAAGCGCTCCAGGGTACAGATCTCAAAATCATAAAGCAAGATTTTTTAATATTACAGATAATGCTGTCGCTATTTATGGAACTAGTGAATATAGCGATGGGGTTGTTGGTCTAATTACAACAAGAAGCTTAATTGAAGGCGTAATAACCATTTCTGCTCAAAAGTCATTTCAGTTAGAGCACCGCTGCACTAGAACACAGAATAATACCGGTCTTGGCGTGGCTTCAAGTTTTGGTGGTGGTGATCAGGAAGTTTATTCAAGGGTTTATATACAAAAAATAACTGGCATTCCTAAAAGAAAAAGAATTTTCGCTGATGCATTTAAAATGGTTTAGCGACATAAATTATGACTACGCCGCTTTTGCTTTTCCTTATGAAAATTGGGGGTTCGGAATAAGCTATCATAACCTGTCAATGGATGAGATTCAAAAATATGACATAAATGATATTCTTTTAAACGAGACTTACAGCCCCAGCGATTCAATGGTAACAATAGCGGCTTCATACTGTATTAATGAGAAGCTTTCATTCGGGTCTAACTTAAAATATATAAATTCAAAGATTGAAAGTACCTATGCTTCAACAATCGCGGGCGATGCCGGAATAATTTATTCGGGATTAAAAAGTTTTGATTTCGGCCTTTCAGTCCAAAATTTCGGCGGTAAACTTAAATATGTCCAGACTCAGGAAGATTTGCCTCTAAATTTTAAGGCGGGAATCGGCTATCACGGTAATAATGAAAAAAATATTATACCTAAAGTATATGTGGATTTAAATCAGGGTATAGAAAATAAGCTTTACGTTAGCGCTGGTACGGAGTGCGATTTCTTTTTAAAACCAGGATGGGGAGGGTCTCTGAGAGCCGGATACAGGTCCAGGGATATTAACTATGCGGTAAACGGTTTTTCGGCCGGCGGCGGAATTATGTTCAACGACAATATCAAAATTGACTTTGCATGGGTTCCTTACGGAGAGCTTGGCGACACTTATTCCGTATCGTTTATCTTTATACTAAATGATTTGTTCTACGGCAACTCAAGAAAATAGAAGTCAGCGGCATTTGTTCATTTTTTAGAAAAAGCCATCTTATATAAAATAAAAATTAAACCTTCTAAATAGAAATTTGGAAGGTTATTTTTTTGTATTAAATGAACCTCCGCCCAGTCCTCCGCGGCGGACTGGGCGGTATCAAATGTTTAGTTTTTTTCATCCTCTCCCTTAACGGGAGAGGCCTCGGCTCATAGGAGCCTATGGCTCCGAGAGATTGAGGTGAGGGTGAACGTTATTCAGCCCCCTCATCCTGACCTTCTTCCTCGTTCGTGGTTCGACTATGCTCACCACCCTGAGTGAAATCGAAGGGCAGGCTAGGTCCAAAGACTTACCCGCCAAGGGGAGAAGGAACAATTTGGGAACCGCCCCGCAAGCATGGCGGAATTGTCAAGTTAAAAATATAAGTTCTAAATATATATGTTTATTTATACCTATATACAATCTTCGGCAAATTTTAAAGCTGCGCTATTTGAAAAATAAATAAAAAATGTTTATAATATTTAAAAATGGATAATGGATTCCTGTAAAGCACTCTGTTATAAGTTACCCTTCCCAAAAGTAAGACGATTCTTTACGTCTTACGTAAGAGTACTTTTCTCGTTTTTTTATACTTATCTTAAAAAAAGAATTATTCTTATATTTCCAATAATTATTTTTTCCTCGTTATCTATTGCTTTAATGTTTTCGCTTGACTATAATATTTTTATAAGTAAAATTGTAGGAAGCGGCTATTCCCATTGCTTAAACAGCAATTTTGGCTTATCAGGGACAGGGATTGAAAGCATTGGTATGCTGAATATGTCTAGTTCTGTTTTTTGCTTACCACCAATTTTGAAAACATGGGGGCAATTTCTAAACTCTCAAGCGATTTTTCAAATTTGCATTGTTATCCGAATCCGTATAAGCCAAATTCAGGGCTAGGCCATGCCAGAATTACTTTTTCACGGCTCACTTCATATACAAAAGTAAAAATTTATAATATTGCCGGCGAACTAGTTTATAATGCGGAAGCAGAAACACCCAGCGGAGAACTTAGCTGGGACGTGATAAATAATTCCGGAGAAAAAATCGTCTCGGGTGTTTATATTTATGCCATTAGCAATGATATAGGGCATAAAAAAGTCGGGAAGTTTGCGGTTATAAGATAATAATGAAAAAAATTTTAATATTTATTGTCTCGTTATTGTTAACGGCAACAGTTTTAATGGCTGTTGCCCCCGGAACAATGCGTTATCAGGGCATGCTAAGATACAGGGGGCAGTCGGTTGACGGTACCAGGAATGTCAGGTTTAGAATTACCAGCTCGGACGGTTCCGCGTCTTATTGGGACAGCGGTAATGTTACCGTGACGGCGTCAAACGGCGCATTCAATTATCAATTAAATCCCGCCGGGGTTGACTGGAATAACCGACCGGCAGGCGGATATTGGCTAGAGATTTCAGTTGAAGGCCAAGTGCTTTTGCCGCGCGAAGAAGTATTATCAAATATTTATTCGCTTCATGCAAAGTCGGTTGATGACGGTGCTATCAGCGAAGCAAAACTTGATGCTGCAGCGCAAGCGAAACTAAATGCGGTTGGTGGTGGAGACAATTTAGGGAACCATATAGCTACAACTACTCTCACGATGTCGGGCTATAACATAACTGGCGCAGGAATAGTAACTGCGAATAAAGTTACGGTGTCAAGTATAACTATGACAACCGGTGCTGCGACCGGAAGGGTGTTAACATCGGATGCAAGCGGAAATGCATCGTGGGTGGTGGGATCCCCAGGCGGATATACGGATCACGGGCAGCTAGCATCAACAGGGACATTAACGCATACGCAACTAGAGACAAATTTGTCTGATATAAAGGTGTCAACTGGAGCGTTGAAGGCACAAATCGATTCAGTGGCAGTATCAACAGGGACATTGGTAAAGAAGACGGGCGATACGATGACGGGGACATTAAATGTGCCTAATGTTTCGGTAACATATGGCGTAAACACGTCAACGTTAATTGTGGCTGGGTTCCGTTATAATGATGGGAACCAGTCGGTAGGGCGGGTATTGACATCAGACGTAAACGGGAATGCATCGTGGGCGGTTTCGCCTTCAGGTGTATCTGATCATAATTTATTGACATCAACCGGAACGAAGACTCACGTGCAATTAGAAACGGATGTAACAAATATAGGAATTTCAACCGGTGCATTAAAGACGCAGATTAATTCAGTGGCTGTATCAACGGGAGCTCTGAAGACGCAGATAGATTCGGTAGCTGTATCAACGGGTGCATTGGTAAGGAAAGCCGGCGACACGATGACGGGGACATTGAATGTTCCTGATGCGGTGGTAACATATGGCGTAAATACTTCTACGCTGGTTGCCACGGGTTTCAGGTATAATGACGGTAACCAGGCAGTCGGGAGAGTATTGACATCAGATGTAAGCGGCAATGCTGCATGGCAAGCATCCCCTGCGGGAATAACTGACCACACATTTTTAACCTCAACAGGGACGCTTCCACATACTCAAATTGAAACCAACCTGACAAATATCGGGATCACAACCGGGACTTTGAGAACGGATTTAACAAGTGTTGGTGTTGCAACGGGGACTTTGCGCACTGATCTGACAGCCGAAACAAACAATAGAATTACTGGGGACACCAATATCGGAGTTGCAACCGCAACTTTAAGAACTGATTTAACGACAGTCGGTATAACGACCGGAACATTACGGACAGATTTAACAACAGAAATATCAAACAGATCAACCGGTGATACAAGTATCGGAATTGCTACTGCTACTTTAAGAACGTACTTAACT
>JAPLKN010000002.1 GCA_026388075.1 Elusimicrobiota bacterium | reverse complement strand
AAAAATAAAGAAATAGTTGAAAGTATGTTCAAAAATATCCCTGCGTATGAATAAGGAGGGATTATGAAAAAGATTCTTTCGGTTTTAGTAATTATCTCCTTTTTGTTTTATCAGACAGCGCCGTCATTTGCTGCTTTGATAGCGGCAGACGGAACAACGAACACGACGATAGATTCTACTTCCAACGGCACACCAATGGTTAATATCGCGGCGCCCAATTCGGCGGGGTTGTCGCACAACAAATACTCTGATTTTAACGTAGACGAAAAAAATTTAGTCCTGAATAATTCAAAAGAGCTGACGTGCAGAACTCAAATAGGAGACATGATCCCGGGCAACTCAACCTTAATAAACGCCGGGGTTGAGGCACACTTGATCTTAAACGAAGTCACGAGCAACAGAAACAGCAGTTTGCGGGGATACATTGAAATTGCCGGCAGAAAAGCGGATTTTGTTTTGGCGAATCCGAACGGAATACTGGTATCGGGCGCCGGTTTTATAAATACGTCGAGGGTGGCGCTTGTAACGGGAACGCCGGAAATAAAGGACGGAATGCTCGGCGGTTTTTCGATGTCACAAACAGGTTCAATAAATATAACCGGGCGCGATGCCGGAGAAGCACAGAATTTGGGCTTGGATCTACAAAATGTTGATTTTGCGACAATCTCTTCGCGGGTAATAAATGTTGCGGGCAAAATATACGGCAAAACCGTTAGCCTTCTTTCGGGCAATGATAAATATGATTACGCAAATAACACTATTACATCAAAAGAAGGCGTGCCGAATTCCGGCGGAGTCGCGTTTGGAATAGACTCCTCAGTGTTGGGCGGAATGTATGCCGGAAGAATAAATATCGTTGCTACCGAGAACGGATTTGGCGTGAGAACAAAAGGGGATTTAGTTGCCAATATTGACGATATTTGTATAAATTCTAATGGCGCGGTCGAATTCGCGAAGGCAGATGCTGTGCGTGATGTTAATGTTACCGCAGCAGAAAACATTACAAATAGCGATCACGCGACAGCATTTAACGACGTAAATTTGAGTGGAAAAAACGTGAGCAGCGCTAAAATTAATGCCGGCAGCAACATTAATATTACGTCCGCAAAAAACACCGATTATAATATCGCAGAGGCTAAAGCCGTAAATATAAAAGCCGGGGGCGATATAACGAACACAGGCCACACAATAGCAATTGAAGATATCAATTTGACGGGAAAAAAGCTTTGTGACGCAAATTTCTACGCGGGAAGCAATATAGGCATTACGACAACCGAAGGATCGGCATATTCAACGGCAGAAGGAAATAATATAACCGTCGATGCGGGCGGAGCAATAACTAATACCGGCCACACAACGGCATCGCAGAATATAAATTTTAAAGGCGCTTCTCTGTCGGGAGCCGATGCGGTTTTTTTGGCGGGCAATGATATTTCGATGAATATTGCCGGAGATGCAGTTTATGGAACGGCTGGAGCGAATCAAAATATTACAATCAACGCCGATGGGGGTGTAACGAACACGGAGCAGACGGCTGCGGTTGGTAATATAAAACTAATAAGTAAAAAACTTTGTGACGCAAATTTCTACGCGGGAAACAATATAGACATTACGACAACCGAAGGTGCGGCATATTCAGCGGCAGAAGGAAATAATATAACCGTCGATGCGGGCGGAACAATAACGAATACCGACCACACAGCGGCATTGCAGAATATAAATTTTAAAGGCGCTTCTCTCGCGTGCGCGAATGCCGGTTTGTTTGCAGGTAATGATATTTTAATGAACATTGCCGGCAACGCAGCCTATGGTACCGCTGAAGTTAGCCGTAATATTTCTATTACTGCGGGCGGAGATATAACAAATATAAATCAGACGAATGCTTCTGGAAATATAAATTTATCGGGGAAAAATATAGTTGTCCAAAGTTTAACATCGGGGCTTGATACAAATTTAACGGCAACCGAGACGTTGACAAATAATGGGACTGTTGAATCGCTTCAGGATACATATATAAATGCCGGAACGATAAACTTGGCGAATACGAAAAGTTATTTATCCCATAGAGACATAAATTTATTGAGCGCCAATTTTACAAATAACGGAAATTTTGCCGCAGCGCGCAACGCAAATTTTACGATAAATAATGCACTTAATAATTATGCCGCGATCCAAAGCGCAGGGAATCTTAGTTTATACGCCAATGGAATAACCAATTACGCGGGCGGACTTTTATATTCCGGCGGAAGCATGAGTTTAGGCGGATACGGTAATTTCACAAATTACGGCAATATATCAGGTTGCGGCAGCATAAATATGAATACTAACGGAGCATTATATTTTTACGGCAGTTCTATAATGAAATCAAACTCGGGGATAAGTTTAACCGGCAATTTACTTGACGTACAGTCTCCATCCCAGGTTTTAAGCGGGGGCTATATCGGCATTAATACTTCATCGTGGTTTTCTAACGCGGGAAAAACCGAAGGAGCCGGGATAAGTTCTTCTTGCGGCGGCGAATTTACCAATAACGGACAACTTTTGGCAAATAACGGCGATCTTAGTTTATCTGCATACAGGATAACGAATAACTCGAAAATGCATTCAGACGGTGGGATGACGTTGACTTCAAGCACGGATATCAACAACAACTCCAATATTGAATCCGACGGGCAAATGAATTTGACGGCAAATACTTTAACAAACAATTCGTCAGTATATTCCGACTCTAATTTAAATATAAACCTCTCAGGCACGCTGACAAATAACAGTGAAATTGCAGCATACGGCGATTTGAATTTAACAGCTTCCGGCGATATAACAAATAACAGTTCCGTAGGACTTCTCGCTAACAACAGATTAACTTTGCAGGCAAATAACTTTTATAACAACGCGAATTGTAACGTTTATTCCGGCACGGATTCAATTTACAAGATCGGCAACCGTTTACAAAATAATCAAGGAACGATCTATGCCGGCGGAAACTTGACTTTACGCGGCTGGGGGGGCGATAGCTCACGCGCGGCAGAAATTTATAATACGGGAAATGTAACGGCTAATACCGGTAATTTGAACATACAATCAAATTCAATACAAAATCTAAGCATAAATAATTTTACAACCATGGGAGAGCCGGGGTCATATGGTCAAATTTGGGTAGGTCTTCCTAACGAAGGGCCCTGGCCCGAGGGAGATGGCAGTTCTCAAAATTCACATGTGAATAGAAGATATTCTTATTTGGTCTCGTATATGGCAGCGGTAAGACAAGGCAAAATGCTTGCGGGCAACGATATAAATTTGTACGCGGACGTTATTACGAACAATAGCAGTATTATTACCGCGCAAAACAATCTCAATATTTATGCCAATACATTATATAATATCAGGCCGAGCGGAGCCATATCATATATGAATTATTATCACGAAAGATGGCACGAAGAAGACGGCCAGTCTTGGCATTATGAGTCAACTTATACAACTTGGACTTCAGCAGTGCTCTATTCTAACACGCCGGCAGTTTTGTCTGGCAAAAACGTTAATATTAATGTAACAAACACGGCTTATGTGGACGGTCCAAGCAATAACCTGTCAAGTTTACCGCAAAATCTCGGCACGATCAACCCAAAAGTTGCAGCAATCCAATCAACAGGCATTTTAGATCCGCTTGCTTTTCCTCCGGGCGGAACGATCAATGCTCCCAATATAAATTTAGCTCCCGTAAATGCAGGTCCGATTAATACTAATAGCATTTCATTAACATTGAGCGCCGGCTTTGAATTTGCACAGCCCGATCAAGGATACCTGTTTGTGAATAATAACAGATTTATTAATGTTGATGAATTTGTCGGCTCAAACTATTTCCTCAGGCATTTAGGGTACAACCCGGACAAAGATACCGTTAAATTTTTGGGCGACGCGGTTTATGAGCAAAAGCTTGTAGAGAATGCGATAGTATCGGCAACAGGAAGCCGATATTTGCACGATAAAATTACGAATATGAACGATCAAATGACGGTTTTGTACGACAACGCGATATCGGAAAATAAGCGTCTGGGTTTTGAGATCGGCAAAGATCTGACGCAAGAACAAGTAAATAATTTGGAAAAAGATGTGCTTTGGTATGTTCAAAGAGTAGTAAACGGATATGTAGTGCTGGTGCCAATGGTGTATCTTTGCTCCGCGACAAGAAAAACTATAGAAACGGGAGCTGCCAGCGGCATTTACGCTAAAAACGAGGTAAAAATTAAAACAAACGATTTGGCAAACAGCGGAAAAATAAAAGGCAAAGATGTGATAGTTGATGCGAATAACAATATAACAAATCTTGACGGCACTATTTACGCGGATAAAAGTTTGAGCTTGAAAGCCGGCGGGAACATAACGAACGTAAGTTCGAGCCGCACTGAAGATTATGGCAACGGAAATGTCAGAAGCTATATGACCGGGAACGCGGTAATAGGATCCGGCGACAAATTGAATATAGAGGCCGGAAAGACTCTTAATGTGACGGCTGCTACAATAGCAAGCGGCGGCGACGCGAACATAAAAGCAAAGGATATAAACATCACGACAGTAAAGCTTTTAAATTCATCCACGCGGCGATACGGAACTTTGGCAACAAAAGAAAAAAGCGTGACGAATGCGGGCTCGAATATAAGTGTCGGTGGAAATCTTGCTCTCAAGAGCGAAAATGACACGACTATTGAGGGCAGCAATGTCGCGGTTTTAGGCAACGCAGATTTGGATATCGGCAGAAACTTGAATATAGTGAGTGCAGTCAATACTTATGAAAAAGAGACCACGCAAACCAGCACGAGCGGCGGATTTGGGGGTATTGGCGAAAAAGAAACGAAATCGACAGAAGGTATCAAAACTACCGCAAACGTCGGATCTAATTTTAATGTCGGCAAAAATATTACTGTTAAAACTGGAAACGATGCGACCATCAAAGGCAGCAATGTCGCGGTTGCCGGCAATGCAGATCTGGGTGTCGGCGGAAACTTGAATATAGTGAGCGTTGTTGACACTTATGAAAAGAACAGGAGTGAAAAAAGCAGTATAAGTGGAGTTCTCGGTATGGGCGACAGGGACGCGCAAGAAACGGAAAAAATAAAAGCTACTACGCAGGTCGGTTCCAATTTCAGCGTAGGCGGGAATTTGAACGCAGCATCTAAAAACGATATAAATGTTGTAGCGTCAGATGTTAATACCACTAAAGGAAACATGAGGCTTGATGCCGAAGGAAGCGTTAATTTACTGGCCGGCGAAAACACATACGAACGCACGTATAACAGAGAAGAAGAAGGAGCGTTTAATTTAAATAATAACGAAACAAATGAGCGCAGTTATAAAACTAAACTGGATTCCAGCTACGCTTTGTCCGGCAAAAATGTGAAGATCGATGCGGATCAAAACATCAATATGCTGGCCTCCCAGCTTGGCGCAAAAGGGGATGCCGAGCTTAACGCCGAAAACGTAAATATTATGGCAGGGATAGAAAAGGACGAGTACAGTTATTCTAAGAACGAAAGGGATCTTGTTGGAGGAGTTGCCGAAATAAGCGATAACCAGGCGAAAGTCGGAGTAAAATATCAGGAGACTGCAGAATCTCACGGATATGCGAATGAAAGCGCAAAAGCTTCAGGTGTTGGAGTTGGCGGCGATCTAAAAATTAATACAAAGAAAGATATAAATATTGTTGGTTCTGACGTATCTGCTGACAGCGCTGAGCTGGACGCAGCAGGCGATATAAATATAAAAGCCAAAGAGACTAAGCAAAAATCATGGGACGCAAAGAGTGAAACAGAGGTCAAAGTAACGGTCGGGGTTGGCAATGCGGCTGTCGATGCAGGAATGGCGGCGTATGAATTATATCAGGCCGGTGATGCGGTTACGAAAGCAACTGAAGCTTTAAACAAAGCAACAAAGGATTCAAGAACTACGGAAAAGGCAAGGGCTCAATTATCAGCAAATTTGGCAGCTGCTACCTTAAGGCTGGTCGGAGCGACAAAGGCAGCGATAGAGGCAGGGGTTTCTGTTGCAAATAGCAGTGAAACTATGGGCTTTTATGCTTCCGCAGGTCAGGAGTATAATACAAAACAAACACGAACAGATACACTTGGAACAACAAACCGTTTGTCAAGTATTACAACCAGAAAAGATCTTAGTCTGGCATCCGGGAATAATATAAATCAGATCGGCGCAGTAGTTGGAAGCAGTGAAGGCGATATAAGTTATGACGCAGCAAATGATATAGCTATAAAGGCAGTTGAGGATACAAGAACCACAACAACAGGCAGTTCGAGCTCGCAAACCAAGCTTACAGCAAAAACTAACGGAGGCAGTTTTAATCAGAGCGGAGAAGAAAGTACGAGCAGAAGCGATGCAGGTTTTTATAATAACAGCATAGTTTCAGCAGGAAACGGGAATGTAAGTTTGAAAAGCGGAAAAAATACAAGTCTTATCGGCGCAAATATTGTAGGAAATAGCGCTCAAATCGAGACTGGCGGAAATTTGACTGTTGCGAGCGTGCAAAATACTTTTTCAACGGATGGTGAGAGTGAAGGTTATGGCGTGGGAGTTGGAAGAAGGAGCGGCAGCTTTAATTATGATTATGGTGATTTTTCGGTAAAGCGCATATGGACAGATAATACAACTACGATCCAAACAAATGACAGTTTGCAGATCAAGACAAATAATTTGGATATGAAAGGTTCTGCTATATACAGCCAAAATGATAACTTAAACATAACTGCGAAAAAGATCAATAGTGAGGATCTGACAAATGTAGACAACAGTGAGATCAGCGGTTTTGGATTTGGATTGAGTTTTAGTTATAATTCTAAAGGCAAAGGTTCGAATTCAAAAGGAGGTTCAGACAGCGGATCCGGCGGCGATTCGAGCGGAAGTTCAGGCGGCGGGACAGCCGGCGTTTCGAGCGAAGGTTCAGTAGGCGGGTCCGGCGGCGATTCAGGTAAAGGTTCCAGCGGAGGAAAGGGAAGCGGTCCTAAGACAGGGAGTTTAAAAGACATTGACATTGGTGTGAGAATTGCATTCACTGATAAGGACAGTGTCAAAACCGCCGTAACAAAAGCTACAATTGGCGGCGGAACTTTGAATGTTGAGGATAAAACAGGCTTATATAAGATCAATCGTGACGAAAAGAATATAACACAAAATTTAATAATGAAAGAGAAAATAGATGGTGCGCTGGATGCATCATTTAGCACAAAAGATATAAAAGCAGTTGGATATTTAGCAAGCGGTCAGGTTAAGGAAGATTTCAAGACTATTGCAGATGGTGCAAAGGATTATTATAAAAATGCTCAAACTGGGGAAGCATGGGTTAATGCAGTAAAGACCGGCGGAGCTCCCATAATAAATACAGGGAAAATAATCGGTAACATAGGAGAAGCTGTAAAGAAGGGAGAGGTGGGTAATACTGCGCGATTGCTCGTAGGTTTACCCATGAGTTATCTAGGCGGCGATATTGTTGATAAAAAATTGGATATAACGCCGGGGAAAGAAGATGAAAAACAAGTTTTGTTTATTGGCGGTTTATGGACACCTGATGATAAAGCAGAGCTAAACGCGCAGGCCACTAAGGAAGCTAGAGGTGGAACTGTTCAAATGAATAGAGTAGGAAATAATGCGCACAGCATGGTAGCAGATGTAATTCAGTCAGTTGGTTACATTATTGGAGGAGCTGACATAACGGCAGTAAACACTAAAGATGCTATAAAGACTTTGGCAGACAATGGTAATTTAAATGCAATAGGTTATAGCCAGGGCTCAGCAGCTACTGGCCGAGCATTGGATTTGCTGCAAGGTTCAGGCTATAAAAATATGGGTAATATTTATTATGAAGGGAAGGGGCCGCAAGAAACAATAAATGCTGCGGATTATGGATTGGGGGGCGCAACAAATATTGTGTCAGAAGGTGATCATATTCCAAAAGTGGGTTTTCCATTCTATTGGATACAAAATTGGGATTATAAATTGCCGGATACCGTTGTTATTAATGGGAAACATCCTCACGGGTATTTTTATTTAAATCCAGAGACAAATAAAATGGAAGGATATTTTAATAAGATTACTGAATTTAACAAATAATTTCTAAGGAGTTTAATTCATGAATTTTAAAACAAAAATAATTTTTTTAATGTTTATCTTTTCTCTTTTTCAAATTAATTTTGTTTTTGCAGATCAAGGCGCGGCAGATGCAGGCGCAAAGACAAATTGGTCTCCTGTAAAGATCTCGTTATTCGGCAAATACGGCCTGCCGCGGATAAGCGAAGTTTATGGGATCGATATTGGTATTATTGGAACAACTAATAAAAATGTATATGGGATAGCGGCTGGTGGGCTTTATTCAAAAACCGATAACCTTTACGGCTTGCAGGTTTCGGCCGGCAGAAATATCGCGGTGAATAAGTTAAGAGGGTTTCAAATTGCCGGTATAAGTTCTGAAGGCGGACACATTGCGGGCTTTCAATATTCCGGATTATATTCCAAAGCTGATAATTTTTACGGCATACAGACATCGGGATTATATTCGAAAAGCGAAAATTCCTGCCTAATTCAAATTGGCGGACTCGGTGCTGTTACTAAAGATTTCTGGGGTTTACAGGCTTCGGGCTTATACGGGAGATCGGAAACTTTTCATGGCCTGAATTTATCCGGCGGAGTTTTACAAAACAAAGAATTTACCGGCATAGAGATCGCCGGGCTTGGTGCTTTGTCATCCCAAAATGTTACGGGAATACAAATTGCCTCTTTGTACGGCTCTTGCGGCAACAATAAACTAAATTATGACCTGGGTTTTATTAAAAAGAAAGAAAATAATGTTATCGGCGCCAGCACCGCTGCGGTTCGCGGTCTGCAAGCTTGCGGGCTTATTTCTAAAACCGAAAATCTTTACGGCATATCATTTGCCGGGCTTGTCAGTGACTGCGATAACAAATTTTACGGAATTTCCGTAGGCGGACTGTCAGCGTATTCCGGAAACGGAACAGGGCTCTGCGTTTCGTCAATTTACAGCGCCAATCACGGGGAAAAGTTTTCCGGTGTTTTGGCATCTTCGATCTTGTCTTATTCCGACACCTTAACGGGCTTGCAGGTTTCATTTATAAACACTGCTTCCGATATTACAGGGCTGCAGTTCGGGGGCATAAATCACATAACGAGAAATTTGAAAGGCGTACAATTAGGTATATTAAACGAAGCGGAAAATATTTCAGGTATTCAGATTGGAGTTTTTAATTACGGCCAAACATTGAGCGGCGTGCAAATCGGCCTCTTAAATTGTTTAGATAAACCTGATATGTTAAAATTAAAAATCGTTCCTTTATTAAATTTCTGCTGGTAAAGAGGATTAAATGAAACGCTTATTTTTGGTTGGGCTAATTTTTGTCTCGCTGACAAGTTCACTTTTTTCTCAAGAAGCGGCTAAACCGATCGCTCCGCTTCAGCTCTCGTTGTACGGAGATCTGTGTTTCCCTGTGAAAAAATACGATGTGGCAGGCATTGGTCTTGGGGTTTTTCACTCAAAGATCGACAAAGTTTATGGTATACAGGCTGCGGGCTTTGTCGCTCAAAACGATACTGCTTACGGTCTTGAGATCGCGGGGATGGGAGCTACATCGAACAAATTCTGTGGAATTCAAATTGCAGGCTTTGGCGCGCAAAATATGAGTTTATCGGGAATTCAATTATCCGGTTTCGGCTGCAATACAAAAACTTTGTACGGGATCGGAATTTCTTCTATATTTGCTTACGAAAACCTTTATGGTTTTTGTTTTGAAATATTTGGTGATATTAAATACGCGAAGAAATGCCGCGGAGTACAGATATCAGGCATAACCTCAAAAATTGTGGATATAAAAGGTTTGCAGGTATCCTTGTATAATGAGACTGAATCGTGCAATGGAGTTCAAGCGGGCTTGGTTAACATTGCCGATAATGTTCGAGGGCTTCAAATTGGAATATATAATTCTTGCACCGATCTAAAAGGTGTACAACTCGGATTATTGAATCATTGCAAAAAAAACACGCTTTTCGATGTTAACACCTTGCCATTAATTAATATTGGAATTTGAAGAATTCAAAGGATATTTGACTTTGTTGAAATATTGGCGTGATGATGCCTCTCACGGCAAAGCTTCTAAGGGAAATGGGGTCAGGTCTTGAAATATAAGTTTTAATACGGAAAAGGCGCCCCCCTAGATTTCAATTCGAAATCTAAGCAGGGGGGTGATGCCAAGAGCATCAAATCCGTGTCCCCGCTCCCGCTAAAGCCTTGACAAAGCCTAATTCTTATGGTATAAACATACCATAATCATGGTAAAAGGTGACCATAATGAGTATTAAAATACGATCAAAAATTGAGAAAAAACTCCTGACTTATTTCTTTCTAAACGAAGAAAGAAGAAGTTATACAAATGAGCTGGCAAGAACTATTGGGGAAGACCCAAAAAATGTCCACAGGATACTGCTAAGACTGCTTGAAACCGACATACTAAAAAGTGAGTATCAAGGAAAGGAACGCTATTTTTTTGCAAATACTGCAAGTCCTTTGTACAGCGAATATAAGAAGATCTTCCAGAAAACCTATGGTGTTGAGCAAGAACTGACCAAAATACTTAAAAAAATACCCGGCATAAAAGAAGCTTACATATACGGTTCTTACGCAAAAAACAGGATGGGTGCATTCAGCGATATAGATATTCTAACCGTTGGGGATGCGAATACCATAGATATAAATAGAGAAATTATTAAACTCCAGAAAACAACCGACAGAGAAATTAATCTGACTAATATCAGCGAAAGCGAATTTCAAATAAAATTGAATCAAAAAGATCCTTTTATTACCGAGATCTGGAACAGCGAGAAAATAAAAATAATATGAGTACCAAAAAAATTCAAATTTACTAAAGATCAGATAAATTCGTATCTGCGAAATGCGTTTCATGATCTTGAAATAGCCCAAAAAAGCGACATTTCGGAAGTTAAATTTAACTACTCATATACTGCTTTGATCAAATCCGGCATTGCAGTTATAGCATCAAAAAGTTTAAAGGTTAAAAGTATGCCGGGCCATCATATAGCGATAATTGAAAAAATGTCGGAAATACTGAATAATAGTGAAATACAAGCCATCGGAAATGCTATGCGGATGAAAAGAAACGCTGACCTATACGAAGGCAGCATTTTTGTTTCCGAAAAAGAGAGCGAAGATTTCTATATTTTTACCGATAAAATACTTCAAGAAGCTAAAAAACAAATCGAAAAAAGTTTTTCTTAAAAAATTAGCTGACATCGAAAACAGCATTGAGCTAAGGAATCCTGATACCAAACCGATACTTATTACTAAAAAGGTATGCCCAAAAATAAAAATGTTTTGGTAGGAGTGCTGAAAAATAAAAGCGATCTTGGAATTCTTTTAAAAAAGCGCTGGTACAGGATTCCAATCGCATATTTACCTAAGAGCGAATTTAAATATGTTGCTTTTTATCAACCAGCTTCATTCGGCAGAAGGGGTAAGCGCATTGAGTATTATGCCCGCGTCTCAAGAAAGAAAAAAACGGAAAGAATTGATTTACTGCCAAAAGAAAGCAGCCACAAGCGAGCGCATGACGATTATTTAAAAATTGAGTTTAAAGAAATAAAAAAACTTCGGAAAGCAGTAAGAAATATAATTCCGCGGCGTATCTCTTTTGGTTTTACTACTTTAAAGGACTTGCTTTCTTCTAGGAATATTTTGCAACTTTACGGTGTTCCTCCTACGGAACAACTCGTAGAGAAAGGACTTAATCGCATTGGTATTAAGACCAAAAGGGAATATTGCATTTCGAAAAACGGTAAAAAGTACCGTATTGATATCGCCATTTTCTGTAAAAATGGTAGTATTGCTTTAGAGTGCGATAATAAGAAAGCCCATAGAAGTAAAGCACAAAGAAAAAAAGATAAAATTAAAGATTCTTTTCTCCGCCGTAACGGCTGGAGAGTAATTCGTCTAAAAGAGCGCGACATAATAGAATGTCTTGATCAGTGTATCAAAAGAATTATAAAAACAATTCAAATCATAAATTGACCAGATGGTTTATAAATTATACGGTTTAACAGAAGATGGAATAAAAATAGTTCCCGTTAGTTTTGATCCCTGTAGTTTTGCCCCTACAGTTATGCTTCCCCACAGTTTTTTACAAAAACTAAACGTGGGGACTAGCGCAAAACTAGACGTAGGGGTGATGCGAAGCATCAAAAACTAGCCACAGGGGCAGGCACAGGGGCAAGCAAAAATTATGGATGAAAAAAGATTTGATTTAGGAAAGATTGATATCGCCTGGTGCCCGGGATGCGGGAATTTCAGCATTATTAAAGCTGTTAAACAGGCTTTGATTGAGCTTGATATACCGCAAAGCAGGCTTGTTATGGTTTCAGGCATAGGCCAAGCTGCAAAACTGCCCCAATATCTCAATGTAAACTACTTTAACGGTTTGCACGGCAGAGCGCTTCCGCCGGCAACAGCAATTAAAGCTGCCAATCCTGAACTTGTCGTAATAGCCGAAAGCGGGGACGGCGATATGTACGGCGAGGGAGGGAACCATCTATTAGCTGCCATAAGAAGAAATCCAGATATAACCAATATCGTTCACAATAATATGGTTTACGGCCTTACAAAGGGACAAGCTTCACCTACAAGCCAACTAGGTTTTAAAACTCCGGTTCAAGTGGATGGAGTTTTTGAAGAACCGATAAACCCGATATCTCTTGCAATAGCTTTAGGAGCTTCATTCGTTGCCCGCGCTTTTGCCGGGGATATAGACAAAACTAAAGAAATAATTAAAAAAGCAATAAACCATAAAGGATATTCTTTGGTAGATATTTTTCAGCCCTGCGTAACTTTCAATAAAGTTAACACTTTCCAGTGGTTTAAAGAGCACACCTATTACTTGGAAGAAGGATATTCGCCTCTTGATAAAATCACCGCGTTTAAGCGCGCTAATGAACAAGAAAAATTTCCTCTTGGAATTTTTTATATAAATCCGGACAAAAAAACCTTTGAAGAAAATTTAAGTCTATATAAAACAGATAAAACTCCTTTGGTAAAGAGGGGAACTGACCGAAAACAATTGCTAGCAAAGCTTATTGAAAAATATAGATAATGACAGGAAAGGAGTTGTGTGCCTTAGTATTTTCTTAACCTCAACCTTAACCTGTCTATTCTGGAGTTAAAATGAAAGACAAAATGACCATTATTTTCTTTTCGGGAACTTTGGATAAAGCAATAGCAATGCTGATGCTGGCAACTACCGGCGCATCCATGGGAATGGATGTAAAGGTTTTTTTTACTTTCTGGGGGCTTAACTTTTTAAAAAAATCAAAAAGCTATAAGGGCAAAAACATCCTTCAAAAAATGATGGAATTTATGATGCCGTCAAGCAGGAATAAGCTTCCCTTGTCCGACCTTAATATGATGGGTTTAGGCCCGATAATGATGAAAAAGCTTATGGAAAGCAAAAGAATCCCTTCTATTGATGAACTTTTTAAACTGGCAAAGGAACTTAAAGTTAAATTGATGGCCTGTTCAACTTCATGCGGGATTATGGGCGTTGAACCGGAAAATATGATTGAAGGCGTTGAAGTAGCCGGCGCCGCTACATTTTTGGGAGAAGCTCAAAACGCAAAAATAAACCTCTTTATTTGAAAGACCGCCATTCAACCTGCGAGGTTGAATGGCTAAAGTATATGAAAAGAAATGTTTCAGGACTTTCTACCGGAAAACCTTATTTTATCTTAGAAAACTTTAAACCTCAGAGTATTCTGCTCGCCCTTGTCCCGGAAGAAGAAATAAGCGATTGGGAAACAAACCTTAATTCGCTGGGGCAATTTTTTGGCGCGCCTTCCGTTTATGCTTACCATAGCGCTGATAAATTTCAGAAGTTAAGCATCTTAAAGTCCCTGTCAAACAATAAATCCGGCATCGTTGTAGCTTCCAAAGAAATATTTTACGAAAAAATAATCCATTCTAAAAACCTGCATAACCAGATATTAAAATTTGAATTGGGAAACACCTATGAATTCAACAGCCTAATTAACAGGCTTGTTACTGCCGGCTATTCGCGCTCTGAATTTGTTGAAGAAAAGGGGCAATTTTCCAGGCGCGGAGAAATACTTGATATCTGGTCTATAGACGCTGAAAATCCGGTGCGTATTATTTTTTACAATGACCAGGTTGAAACAATAAAAACTTTTGATCTTGTTACACAGCTTTCAAGCGATGTTATAACTTCTTGCGAGATTACACCTGCCGCATTACAGCCGGAAACTTTAATTTCTGATTACCTTCCTAAAAGCTCTGAAATTTATTTTGATTTTTTGCCTGATAATGAAACACCGAAAATATTTGCTGAGTATTCCTGGATAATTAACAACTCGCTTGAAACAAACAAGGTTCAGGAAGATTTTAAATCGTTTGCTGGAATAAGGGGTAATTTCCAATTTTTTGTAAATGAACTTAAACGAATAAAAAAAGAAGGCCTGAAAGAATATATCTTTTGCTCAAATAACGGTGAAAAAGAAAGAATAGAAGATATTCTTAACGAGGCGGGATGGGATGATGATTTTCCTCAGTTGACTATAACTCCTTTAACCGAAGGATTTTATTCAAAAAGCAGAAAAATTGCTTTCTTTTCCAGCCAGGAAATACTTTACAAGAAAAAACTGATAAGCTTTCCGAAATTTAAGGAAGGACGCCGTCTTGAAGGCCTGTGGGAAATAACCAAAGGGGACTACGTAGTACACGAAAAATACGGAATAGGCCGTTATCTTGGATTAAATAAATTAGTAAGGGGAGATCAGGAAGCAGAATACCTTTTCATCGAATATAAGGGCGGGGACAAGCTTTACGTGCCCGTTGACGATTTTGAGGTAGTAAAAAAATATATCGGCACTGAAGGATATAGGCCGAAACTTTTTTCGCTGGATACTGCTTCCTGGGAAAGGATAAAACAGAAAGCCAAAGAAGGGGCCCGCGAATTTGCAGAAAGCTTGCTAAAACTCTACGCTGAAAGGCATAACGCTCAAGGATTTGCCTTTACACCCGATACTCCTTGGGAAAAAGAGCTCGCCGACAGCTTTCCGTATCAGGAAACTCCTGACCAGGCAAAAGCAATTGAAGATGTAAAAATTGACTTAAAAAATCCTTATCCTATGGAAAGGATAATCTGCGGGGACGTCGGTTTTGGAAAAACTGAAGTTGCTATCCGCGCTTCCTTTAAAGTTGTCCAGGATTCAAAACAGGTGGCTGTGCTAGTTCCTACAACAGTGCTAGCCGAACAGCATTTTAACACTTTTTCAAGAAGGCTTGAGCCATTTCCTACAAAAGTCGCTTTTTTAAGCCGTTTTCAATCTAAAGCAGAACAGAAAAAAATAATTTCCGATCTTAAAAGCGGCAGTATTGACATTATTATAGGCACTCACCGGCTTTTACAAAAAGATATTACATTTAAAGATCTTGGGCTTTTAATTATTGACGAGGAACACAGATTCGGCGTTGAACAGAAAGAAAAAATTAAAAAATTCAAAAAAAATATTGATGTGCTGCTGATGTCGGCTACCCCCATACCGCGAACGTTATCTTTTGCGCTTTCTAAATTAAGGGATTTATCCGTCATTGAAACTCCGCCGTACGGCAGGCTTCCCATAGAGACACATTTAGGCCCCTATGACGAAAAAATAGTCAAAAAGATTATTGAGGCCGAGCTTTCTCGGGGCGGGCAGGTATTTTATGTCCACAACAGGGTTGAAACAATAAATTCAAGAGGCGAATACCTTAAAAAACTTGTCCCGAATATCCGCTGGGGAATTGTCCACGGGCAGATGCGCTCCCATGATATAGAAAAAGCAATGTGGCTTTTCATACATAAAGAAATAGATGTTTTAATTTCCACTTCAATAATTGAATCGGGTTTGGATATACCGACAGTTAATTCAATGATAGTAGAAGAGGCTGAGAATTTCGGCCTGGCTCAATTGTACCAGCTTAGAGGAAGGGTCGGAAGGGAAAAACAAAAAGCTTATTGTTATCTTTTTTATACTCCCGAACTTGTTACGGAGGAATCTTCTAAGCGGCTTGAAGCACTTATGGAATTTTCGGAACTTGGCTCTGGATTCAGACTTGCGCTTCGTGACCTTGAAATAAGGGGCGCGGGAAATATTTTAAGCGCAAAACAGCATGGGTTCGTGAAAGAAATCGGTTTTGAGATGTATGGCCGTTTAATTGAAGAAGCTAGCCAGAGTCTGAAAGGGGAAAAAGCAGTTAAAGAAGAATTTAAAACAATTATGGATTTTCTTATTCCAGCCCACATTCCCCAAGAATATGTTGAAGCGGAAGATATAAGGGTAACATTCTATAGAAAACTTGCGGCATCAAAAAATAAAGATGATATTGAAAAAATTAAGTCTGATTTAACCGACCGTTTTGGAAAACTTCCTAAACCCGTTGAAAATCTGTTTGAAATTACCGAAATAAAATTTATAGCCGAAAAAAGGAGAATTAACAGTATTGTTGAAAATGACAAGTTTATAAATATCTATTTTTCAGATAAAATTGCTATTTCTCAGGCAAAAATACTTGAAATAGCAAATACATTTGCGGGCAAAATAGAATTTTTGCGCGGTGAAAAAAAGGGAATAAAAGTAATCAAATCAAATATAGAAAAACCTTATTTTGCCTTCCTTAAAGACTTCTTATCTTCCCTTTAACTGCAATTCCCCGCATCTTGATGCGTGGTAACCAACTAACTTCTCCCTTTGAAAAAGGGAGATTGTCAGCCCCCGCCCGCCTTCGGGCGCGGCAAGGCTGACCCGCCGTGGGCGGGAGAGGGATTTGATGTTATTAAATCTTCCTCGCTCGCGGTTCGACTATGCAATTCGACAGGCTCATTGTCCTGAGCAAAGTCGAAGGACTCACCGCCCTGAGTAAAATCGAAGGGCAGGCTCGGTCCAAAGACTTTCCCCTCACCCCTCTCAGAGCCATAGGCTCCTATGAGCCGAGGCCTCTTTTTCAAAGAGGGGAACATCTGATATCCCGTCCGCCGCGGCGAACTGCGGGGAGGTTCATTTGACAGATGTAATCGCCTTTGATAGAATTATTCTTGGGGGTGAGGCCTGCTAACGATGTTTATTCATCCATGGCCGTATTCATGAAGAAAATACTTGCCGTTCTCTTTATTTTTATTAGTCTTCTTTTCTGCGCCAGCCTTTCTTTTTGCGCCACAATAAGTGTCGGAAACGGCAGTTATACAGACACCTTGCCGGGCGGCGAGCCGGCCCCTCCGACCGAAATCCACAAAACATCAAACATAACCGGGTCAATTCCCACCAATGATTGGTGGACTTCCGCTATTTCATCCACTTTTTCTTACAGGCTGTACGCTTACCCTAACGTTTACAAATGCGAACCGAACGGGCTTCTTATAGGTTATCCTGATATACTGGAAACAGCTGATGTTTCATATTACGGAACTGAAGCTGACGCCCCTTTCAGGCAGCAGCTTCTTTTAACTACAAAAAACGGTTTCAGTTCCAATGACGTAAAAGTGGATGCTTACAGCGATTGGACCGTTACGACAAGATGGGAAGATCCGGGAGATATTAACAATAATTTCAAAGCAACAATAGGACAGGGCCTTCCTTTCGCATATTTCGACTTTTCTCTTAATATTTCAACAGCGCAGATTTCTTTTCCTATAGACTGGGCGCAGGGACAATTTGATATCTACGGAATTTCAGGAAGTACTACACCGTTTGGATGGGACACACTAATAAGCACGGATTGCATAACCGTAAGATTTCTTCATTATGTTTCAGGTAAAACCAAATATTTTGGTATATATGCCCCGTCAGGAACTTCTTTTAAACTTACCAATAGCGGGCACACTTTAGAAATATATTTTCCTGCTACTGACCGCTTTTTATCTGTTGCCCCGCTAACGGCTCTTTCCGACCTGGCATTTTTTTATAACTATGCCTACGCATTTGTAACCGGTTCCCAAATTGACTGGTCATTCAATGAAACAAACCAAAAGCTAACTACAAACTATAATATAACCACTTCTTCTAAAAGGCTGGGGCAAACAAATTCTGTTCTTGCTCTTTTTCCTCACCAGTGGAAAAATTCAACTAACAGTTATTTAAGCCAGACATTTCCGACTTTGCGCGGTTTAATGAAACTAAAAATCGGGAGTTCTTTTTCAACAACTCAGGATTTTAACGGAATTCTGCCCATGCTTCCCGATAAGGGTGACTATAACAAAACAACTTTGCAGACTTTGCTTAATAACGATAAGAATTTATCTTTAGGAAGCACGGGAACTTACTATCACGGCAAAGAGCTTTGGAGAATGGCATCTCTTCTTCCGATTGCAGACCAATTAGGGGATACTGCTTCCAAAACAACGATAATAAATAAACTCAAAAATGACCTGACCAGCTGGTTTACCTACAGTACCGGAGAAACTTACGGTTATTTTTATCACGATAGTCTTTGGGGTACGATGATAGGTTATGATGCCGAGCCGGAATTTCATACCGAAAAACTAAACGATCATCATTTCCATTACGGATATTTTATTTATGCAAGCGCTCTGCTCGCTATGTATGACAGCGATTTTAAAAATAATTACGGCGGAATGGTTGAGCATCTTATCAGAGATATAGCTTCTCCTAACAGATCGGACTCAATGTATCCTTTTTTAAGGAACTTCAGCCCTTATGAGGGACATAGCTGGGCTGACGGAATGGCTCAAAATGTGGACGGCAATAACCTTGAATCTTCATCGGAAGCAATGAATGCCTGGGCAGGAATATATTTATGGGGCCAGGCAACCGACAATGCCACTTATAAAAATCTCGGCATATATTTATATACAACGGAATATGCAGCAATAAAAGAGTATTTCTTTGATATTGATCAACAAACCTACGGAGCCGGCTACACTCACGATACGGTAGGAAGAGTTTTTGGGGGAAAAGCCGATTACAATACCTGGTTCGGTTCCGATCCGGAATATATTCACGGAATTCAGTTTATGCCCGAAACTCCTTCAAGCTTGTACCTTGGCTACAATCCGGCATATTGCCAGACAAATTATAATCACATGGTAACGCAAAACGGCGGCACGGAAACAATCTGGCAGGATGTTTTGTGGCAATACCAGTCTTTTTATGATCCGGCTTCCGCAATATCAAAATATGATGTAACACCCAGCCCCGATTTAACTAGCAGCCCAAAAACTTACCTTTATTATTTTATTCACAATCTCAATATTTTGGGAAGAGTTGATACCAGCGCATACACAAGAGCCGGCACCTCTGCAGTATTCAATAACGTCGGCACCAAAACATATGTATGTTTCAACAGTTCAAATACTTACCAAAACATAATTTTTTATAACCGTTCCGATGATTCTTACATCGGACAGATGGAAGTTGCCCCTTATCAAGTTAGGGCAAGCTCAGATATTGTTCCTCCTTCAGAAGTTAGTAATGCTTCGTTAACTTCAAACTTGTCATTAACGCTTTCATGGACAAACCCGTCCTCAGATTATGCGAGTACCGTTATACTTAGAAGCACTGTCTCTTATCCTTCAACGCACAGGGACGGAACTGAAGTTTACAACAATTCGGGGACGGCATTTATTGATTCAGATGTTTCTTTGGGTATAACTTATTATTATAAAATTTTTGTCCGTGATCCGAGCAATAACTTTTCTTTAACGGGCGTAACACTTTCGGGTATCCCTGTTGATTTGACTGCGCCGGCAACAGTTACTGACCTTTTGGCTGATACCGGAAATAATCCGGGGGAAATAAATTTAAGCTGGAGCATGCCGGGGGAAAACGGCTGGTCGGGAACTCTTCCTTCAGGTTCACAGTTTAAAATACAGCGTTCCATTTTGCAGGGAGTGACTTGGTCTACATCTTCAGCACAGATAACCATTTCCACGTCCGGAATCAGCCCGTATACAAACGTATCTTATACTCTCACCGGATTATTTTACGGAACAACTTATTATTTGAAAATCTGGCACGCTGACGAGCTGCAGAACTGGTCTTTAGTGTCAAACACGGCTACGACATGGGCTCAAACAGCAAATATCTCGCTAAACGATATTTCCGCTAGTCTTTCGGGCGTAAGGGAAGGTGTAATGTCTTGGGCAGATTTTGATAAAGACGGAGATCTGGACCTTGCCGTCTGCGGAAATTACACAACTAAAATTTACCGAAATGATTTGGGAACTTTTACTGATATAAATGCCGGGCTTCCGGGCGTATTTATGGGATCTCTTGACTGGGGAGACTTTGATAATGACGGCGATCCTGATCTTGCGGTATGCGGTTATACCGGTTCAACAGTTATTTCCAAAATATACAGGAATGATTCAGGGACTTTTGTTGATATCGGGGCGCCGTTGGTTGGAGTTTATTCGGGTTCAATAAAATGGGCTGATATTGATAATGACAACGATTTGGATCTGGCTTTATGCGGATGGGATTCTGCAGGAAATACTACCTATTCAAAAATTTATCGTAATGACGGCGGAACATTTGTGGAAATACCTGCTGGGCTTCCGGGTGTTTGCTGGGCATCTTTGGCGTGGGGAGACTACAACAAGGACGGCTATGCTGACTTGGCTATAACCGGCACTATTCCAAACCCTTACCAATACATATCCAAAATTTTCAGAAATAACGGAAACGGAACTTTCACTGACATAAATGCCGCCCTTACTGGTGTTGAGTTCGGTGCTACAGCGTGGGGAGACTACGATAACGATACTTATCCTGATATTGCGATTTCAGGAATGATTAATGGAACTACAAAAAACAGCGTCACGAAAATCTATCATAATAACGGCGACAATACTTTCACTGACATAAATGCCGGGCTTATCGGAGGACTATACTCATCTCTAGATTGGGGAGATTTTGATAAAGACGGCCAGATTGATTTGGCTTTCTGCGGTTGGAATTATTCCACAACCAGGTTGACCAAAATATATAAAAATGATCTAGGCAATTTTTACGAAGTTCCTTATGCCCTGCCGGGAGTGGATGAAGGTTCAATAGAGTGTGGAGATTATGACAATGACGGTGATTTGGACATCGCGCTTTGCGGAAATACCGGTTCAAGCATTATCGCAAAAATATTCAGAAACGATCAGACATCAGGCGGGAAGAAAATGGCTTCTTCTCCTGAAACTCCGGAAAGCCCCGTTAAGAATCTTCCTTCACCTGAAACTCAATCTCCGGACACAATAGCACCGGGCACGGTTGATACTTTATCCGCTTTTTCCGGAATTAATTCGGGGGAAATATTACTTCAATGGAATTCACCCGGAGATGACGGTTTCACAAATGTTTTACAGACGGGATCTCAGGCAAGAATAGAATATTCAACATTTACACAGGTTGATTGGTCAACAAGCTCAGCGCAAATAGAATTTTCAACTTCAGGGGTCATTCCTTTAAGTTTGGTTTCATATTCTATAACCGGATTAAACAGCGGGACAACATATTTTCTTTCATTGTGGTATTGCGATGAATCTTCCAATTGGTCAAACATTTCAAATATGGTTTCCGGCAAACCGCAGCGCGATTTAATTGCTCCGGCATCAGTTGGAAATTTGTCAGCCAATTCAGGAATAAATAAAGGTGAAATAAAT
>JAPLKN010000001.1 GCA_026388075.1 Elusimicrobiota bacterium | reverse complement strand
GGGCAACTGGATTAAGATTTTATATTGTCTTTAATAAAGTGAGGAATCACCAACGGGATTATTTTGTCTTTACTTGACAAAAACCTAAATAGGTGACACATTTCAGTTCAATAGAGTCGGTTTTTTGAGGGAATTACATTGGCGGCAAATAATCAGAAGAAAATAAAAACGGAAGAAAGTAATGTCTGTTTTGTTCTCTCTCCAATTGGAGAAGACGGGACAGAGAAACATAAGAAATTTAAGGAAATTTATGAGCACCTCATTAAACCATCAATAGAAACAACTGGATTCGATTTAAAAGTTTTGCGCGCCGATGAAATTCTTCACCCCGGTTCATTTATTAAAGATATTCTAGAAAATATATATGACGCTTTTATCGTAATTGCCGATTTAACAACACAGAATCCAAATGTATTTTATGAATTAGGTGTAAGACATTCTTTAGTACCAAGAACAATACTGATTGCACAGTCAATTAATGATGTCCCGGCAGATTTGAGAGAGTATAGAACAATTATCTATAAAACCACATTAAAGGGCGGAAATATATTTAGAAAGAGAATGAAAAAATGTATTAAGGAAATAATGAATAATCCTCAAAGACCAGACAACCCAGTATTGGATAGACTTGGCAATGTTATTGAGAATAAGACAATTGGTTTAAGCATGGAAAACATTAAGCTAAAAAAACAAGTTGAAGATATTTTAAGCAAAGGTTTTCATAATATTCCAAAATCTGAGCAAATGAAAATTAATAAAGTAGAACCTTTTTCTGAGCTCATTTCAACACGAGTAGGTCGGATATTATCTCTTTTGAAAGCACAAAAGCAATCAAAATATAAATTAAATGGAGAGGGTGATGGCACAGTTATTTTTGGGAAAGGCAAAAATGAATATGAAATTAAATTAAAAACAGAGCAGGGAAATTTTAATTTATATTTTATAATGGAAAAAGGGATAATTAAGGAATATTGGTATTTATCAATTAACAATATAGGTAGGATTTACAACGTAATGAATGATTTAGCAGATATACGTGTATTATTAGAACAGTGCAAAACAAAAGAAAATCTGCGTTTTGTATTTATTATTGCGACTGATAAAAACTTAACTAGTGAAAGTAATAATATTCAGAAAGCTTTTAAAAAAATGCTATCTTTTTTAAATGTCAAGATTAGATTTAGATTTAATTTAGAAATCTGGGATGAAGGTGGATTGCTTAAGAAAGAAAAGGAATATGGTATTAGGTTTTAATTGAAATCAACCCAAGAACCCGTGCCAGGCTCCAAAAGACAGTAATTAGTAATGAGTGATGAGTGATTAGTAAAATCAAAAACAAAGACTGGATTCCCGTTTTCACGGGAATGTCGGGTCTTTTTGGCGGGCAGGCGTGGCTTTTATGATAGTGTGGGTGGTGTGGGCTATTAAGAACATCCCGCTTAGCACTCTTTCCCTTGACAAATATAAAGAGGTCCAGCATAATAGACACAGATCTAATATATTGGACACACTCACCCCTTGACAAACAGGTATTCGTTCATTATAATGAACATACGTTCAGTATAATGAACCAAGAGGTTTTTCTAATGAACAAGATATTTACATTTACCAGTACACAGAAAATACTTGAATTTCTTGCGAAATTCCCGGGAACTCAATTCCTTGCTACGGAAATTCAAGATAATGTCAAGATAAGCAAGGGCGGGCTTAATCAGTCGCTAAGGGAACTTTCAAAAGAAGGCCTGGTACACAGAATAAAAAAGGGAAAGATATTCTTGTATTCGGTAAACCATTCTAATCCAATAGTTAAACAATTTAAGATACTTAAAAATATTGAATCATTGCTTCCCGTAACAAACAAACTCAATGAAATTTCTGAAAAGATCGTGCTATTTGGCAGTTCGGCGAGGGGCGAGGATTCTTTTGAAAGCGATATTGACTTATTCGTTCTTACGAGGGACCCGGAGGCAGTGAACGAGGCAATAAGGAAGTATAAATTGGAAAGAAAAGTGCAGTTAATAGTGCGTACTCCGGTTGTTTATTCGGGGATGGAAAAAAAAGAACCTGTTTTTTTTGAAGAGATTCAGAGAGGTATAACGCTTTGGGAGAAGAAGGAATGAATGCTGAATTTCAGGATTGCCTTAAACGCAAAAAGATACAGGAATTTTCAAGAGGCGAGGCATTAATAGAAAAAGAATTAAAAACCGCGGAACAGGATCTTGCTTCAGCAAAAGAAAGTTTTGGTGCAAAAAACTTTAAATGGTCCACGATCCAGTCGTATTATGCCATGTTTCATTCAGCTCGGGCCTTATTGTTTTTAGAGAATTTAAGGGAAAAAAGCCATCATTGTTTGATTATCGCGCTTAGAGCTTTATTTGTTGATAAAAAACTCCTTCAAGCAAGCCTGGTAGAAAGCCTTCAGAAAGCAAAACTTCTCAGGGAAAATGCCGACTATTACGATGATTGGTCAGAAGGCACAGCGGAATCTTTAATTAGCGCCGCAGAACAGTTTTTCGAAGTAAGCAAAAAACTAATTTTGGACAAAAGAAGTAAATAGTTGCGATAGGCAGTGATTAGCAATTGGTGATTAGTTTGTAGACTGGATTCCCGATTACGGCCTCGGGAATGACAAGGCGAATAAGGTAAATGACCCCCCATAGGTTTCGGTGAAAGTTAAAAAAGATTAGTCGCTACCCCCGCAGTTTCCGTTGGAAACTATACGCGGGGACTCCTATTCAGAGAATCTAACGGAAGTTGACCCCTGCAGTTTCCTTCGGAAACTAAGCGCAGGGGCTCATAGATTTAGAAAATCTAAAGGAGAAGTTATTCGTGCTCAATAAAATTATTGACTGGTCGGCAAAGAACAAAGTGTTCGTATTTTTGGGGGTTATTTTTGCCGTTGCCTGGGCCGCGTGGTCAATAAATAATATTCCTCTTGATGCCATTCCCGACCTTACCGACACGCAAATAATAATCTACACAAAATGGGACCGCCCGCCGCAGGTAATAGAAGACCAAGTAACCTATCCCCTGATCTCAGCCCTCCTTGGCGCGCCGAAAGTAAAAGACATACGCGGTTTTTCGGATTACGGTTTTTCGTATGTCTACATAATCTTTGAAGATGGAACTGACGTTTACTGGGCGCGTTCACGGGTGCTGGAATACCTTTCCAAAATTACTCAACAGCTGCCTCCTGATGCCAAAGTTGAACTTGGCCCCGATGCCACAGGCTTGGGCTGGGTGTATGAATACGCCCTGGTTGACGAATCCGGCAAGAATTCGCTTGATGAACTTCGCACCTTCCAGGACTGGCACTTGAAATATGCCCTTCAGTCAGTAAAAGGCGTTTCCGAGGTAGCATCCATCGGGGGTTTTGTAAAACAATATCAGATTATCCTTGACCCGAACTCGCTTCTGGCGCACAACATACCTGTAAGTTCGGTTGTGGACGCCGTGAAGAAAGCAAATCAGGAAACCGGCGCGAGGCTTCTGGAATTTTCGGGAGCCGAGTACATGATCCGCGTAAAAGGCTACATTGAATCGGTTAAAGACATTGAAGACGCGGTTTTAAAAATTGAAAAAGGCGTGCCTGTAAAGATAAAGAATGTGGCAAAGGTCCAGATCGGGCCCGACATCCGGCGCGGCGTTGCGGAGCTTAACGGTACAGGCGAGACGGTTGGCGGCATCGTCGTGATGCGGTATAAAGAAAACGCTATGAACACGATCCGCGCCGTCAAAAAGAAGCTTGCCGAAATACAGTTTCCCGAAGGCGTAAAACTTGTTCCGACATATGACCGCTCGGAACTGATAGAGCGGGCGATTGCAACGCTGAAAAATAAACTTTTTGAAGAAATGATCGTTGTATCTCTCATAATCCTGATATTTCTTTTGCATATACCCACGGCGATGGTCCCGATAGCGACGCTTCCGATAGCCGCTCTCTTATCTTTTATCCCGATGTACTACATGGGCCTTACCTCAAATATAATGTCTTTGGGCGGTATAGCCATCGCAATAGGCGCGATGGTGGACGCTTCAATTGTCGCGGGAGAGAACGTTCACAAAACGCTCGGAAGGTGGATAGAGGAAAAACGACAGGGGGATTACAAGGAAGCCGTTATTAACGCAATAAAACAGGTCGCCCGGCCCACGTTTTTCTCGCTTATTGTGATCGCCGTAGCTTTCATGCCGATATTTACCCTGGAAGGGATAGAAGGCAGGCTTTTTAAACCGCTCGCTTTCACAAAAAACTTTGCCATGCTTTTTGCGGCGTTCCTTGCCATAACTCTTGACCCGGCCTTAAGGATGTTTTTAACGCGGCTTAATCCTTTTAAAATAAAACCTTCCTGGCTCAGCTCGGCCGTCAATACCGTTTTCGTCGGAAAAATACAGCCGGAAGAAAAAAACACTATATCGCGTTTTTTGTACCGGATATACACTCCCGTAGTGAATTTCGTGCTGAAGAAACCCTACGCGGTAATATCCGCGGCGCTTGTTGTGTTCATCCTGACCATCCCGGTTTTTTTCAGCCTCGGCAAAGAATTTATGCCGCCCCTAAATGAAGGCACCATACTTTATATGCCGACCACTCTTCCGGGGATATCAATAGACCAGGCAAAAGACCTTTTGCAGCTGCAGGATAAAATTATCAAATCGTTCCCTGAAGTGATAAGCGTTTTCGGAAAGGCGGGCCGCGCCGATACTTCCACCGATCCGGCTCCGCTGTCAATGATGGAAACTACGATAATGTTAAAACCCCAGAATTTATGGAGACATAAGGACAGATGGTATTCATCTCTGCCGGGTTTTTTACAGCATCCGTTCAGGTTTATGTTGCCGGACAGGATGTCCTGGGATGAGCTGATAAACGAGATGGATGATAAACTGAAACTTCCGGGCCAGATCAACGCCTGGACAATGCCCATCAAAGGCAGGGTGGACATGCTTACAACCGGTATCCGCACCCCAGTAGGCATAAAGATCTACGGCGATAATCTGGATAAGATAGAAGATATCGGCAAACAGATAGAGGAGCACGTTCGTCACGTGAAGGGGACGCGCAGCGTGTTCGCTGAAAGGACCGCCGGCGGATATTTCGTGACTTTTGATATCAAGAGGGACCAGATAGCCAGATACGGCCTGTCAATAGAAGACGTGCAGACGAACCTTATGGCGACCATAGGCGGGGAGAACATTACCCAGACCGTAGAGGGAAGGGAGCGTTTCCCGGTAAATGTCCGCTACCCCAAAGAAATGCGCAACAATATTGACGATGTTAAAAGAACGTATATCGCGACGCCTTCGGGGGCTCAGGTGCCGATATCCCAGCTGGCCAACATAAAAATAGAGACCGGCCCCGGAATGATAAGGGATGAGAACGGCCGGCTTGCCGGGTATGTTTATATAGATGTTTCGGACCGCGATCTTGGCAGTTATGTCAACGAGTTGAAATCCAAGCTAAAGAGCATGGTTAAGCTTCCCGCCGGTTACACGCTGGTCTACTCGGGCCAGTTTGAGCTTATGGAAAGGATAAAGCAGCGAATGAATATCGTAATACCGCTGACCCTTTTCATAATTTTTATACTTCTTTATCTGAATACCAGATCTTATATGAAGACATTCATTATTCTGCTCGCGGTGCCTTTCTCGCTAATCGGCGCGGTGTGGATACTGTTTCTTTTGGGGTACAACCTTTCTATCGGCGTGTGGTCGGGTATCATCGCGCTTTTGGGCGTGGATGCCGAAACCGGTATTTTTATGCTCCTATATCTTGACCTGGCTCATGACGAAATGAAAAAGAACGGGAAGCTCAATTCAATAGGCGATCTGAAGACCGCGATACACGACGGAGCCGTAAAAAGAATAAGGCCGAAAATGATGACGGCCTCGGTGTTATTCATAGGCCTTCTTCCCATAATGTGGGCTCAAAGCCATGAGATCGGTGCCGACTTGATGAAACGCATTGCCGCCCCGATGGTAGGGGGAATATTCACGTCATTTTTGATGGAACTTTTGGTTTATCCCGCGATCTATTTTTTGTGGAAGAAAAAGGGCATCTCTAAACAGTAAATCTAACCCATAATATTCAATTAGCTCAAAAAGCTGACCGTGTCATAAACATTCGCGACGGGGTTTTGCAGTAAAAGCTTCTGCGATTAAAAATAGATGTCAAAACTGTCATTAAAAAGAAAGGATGTTATCACTAGCGATATTTTTTATGATTAAACGGTTGATAAAAATATTTGTTGCTTCGTTCTTTGTATTCGCTTTTTTTAATATTTTGAAAACTGCTGATTCTCAAAGCTTTGCATCAAAATCAGTTCAACCGCAGCAAGTTGACAGCACAAAGCTTCTTGTAAGTGATTTGGATATGCGGCTTGCGCATCTGCAAAAACGTGTAACCGGCGCAAGTTTTTTTATAGGAAAAGTAAAAAGAAAAGAAAATCTTTGGAAAATAGCGCGTAAAAGGGGCTACACCGTTCATTCAATTCTTGGATGCAATCCGCAAATGGAAACTTATGATGTTAAAATTGATCAGCGTATTCTTATTCCTTCCAGAGGAGGCACCCTTCATCAGATTCAAAAAGGAGATACCTGGAAACTAATAGCGGAGCGTTATGACATTGAAGTAAGTGAATTACATAGGTTTAACGGAGGAGTGAAGAAATTAAAAAAAGGCGAATTTATTTTTGTCCCAGGGCGAATGCCGGACATTGATCTAATTAATCAAAGTTTGAGGGAAAAATATGAGTTGCGCGAACTTTTTGTTTCGCCTCTCGGAGGAAGGTTAAGCAGTTCTTTCGGGAAACGCCGCCATCCTGTTACCGGGAAACCTAGTTTTCACGGAGGGATAGATATTGCGGTTCCTGAAGGTACCTGGGTAGGCGCGTCAGCAGACGGAGTCGTTACTTTTGCAGGAAATGATGCGGGGCACTACGGCAAAGCTATTTTCATCAGGCATCAGAACGGGTATGAAACGCATTATGGGCACTTGTCTAAAATATATGTAAAAAGCGGGCAAAGGGTTCAAGCCCGAAAACTGATAGCAAGAAGCGGATCCACGGGGCGTTCTACCGGACCGCATCTGCATTTCACGATAAAAAGAAACGGCAAATCCATTGACCCGCTGAAATTCCTTTGGTGATAAAGTTTGCAGATATTATTATAAACCTCAACTTATAAGTTTTTTACTAAAATTTGACAAACGTACGGAATAAAAATGTTTAATTTAGAAAACACTTACATCGGGACAGTTATTCGGCCGCCCAGCGAAGCTGACAGTTTGATTTTTCAGGTTACACTGGGATGCACGGATAATAGCTGCATTTTTTGCCCGGCATATAAAGATAAACCGTTCAGGGCAAAAGATCTGAATATTATTGAAAAAGAAATTGA